>CAMATH010000035.1 GCA_945860955.1 Planctomicrobium piriforme | reverse complement strand
CCGCCACGCTCAAGCGAGATTTGGCGAAGCTCCTGGAAACCAGCGGAGTCACCGCTCGGGGCGACTCGGAAAAGAAAGACGTCATCCCCGCGGCTGGAACCGGTACTCGGAAATCGAGCGTCCCGGCATCGACAGAGGCGAAATCCAGCGTACCTGAGAAGTCGGCGAAATCGACGAAGAAGCCAGCACGCTCGGAATGACTGCTTTGACGCAGTGCCGTACCCATTAGGAAGCGGTACCCGATCACCACTTCCTAACGGGCGCTGCTCGGGATAAAGTCGCACTTTCCGCCGTGCTGAATTCTATCCCATTGCGAGATGCACTCCATGACCGCTCCTTCCACACTCGACCAGGCGCGCGAAATCGGCGATTGGATCGTCGCGAAACGCCGTCGGCTGCACCAGATCCCGGAGCTGGGTTATCAGGAACACAAGACCAGCGCGTTCGTGCGACAGACACTCGACGAACTCGGAATTCCCTGGCGCGGTCCGGTCGCGGAGACGGGAGTCGTCGCGACAATTTCGGGTGGTCCCGGTCCATGCGTCGCGCTGCGGGCGGATATGGACGCGCTGCCGATCGAAGAGCAGTCTGACGTCGCGTTTCCCAGCGAACACCCGGGGCGGATGCACGCCTGCGGGCACGACTGCCACACGGCGATGCTTCTGGGAGCCGCCCGGTTGCTGAAAGCGCGGGAACGGGAGATTCAGGGGACGATCCAATTGTTGTTCCAGCCCGCCGAGGAAGGGGGAGCCGGCGGCGAGCGGATGTGTGCCGAGGGGGTTCTTGATTCGCCCAAGGTCGAACGGATTTTCGGGTTGCACGTCTGGCCAGCGACACGAACGGGAGCGATCGCTTCGCGAGCCGGGACGTTTCTCGCGGCGACGGGATTCATGAAGATTCACGTCCGCGGAGTGGGGGGACACGCCGCCATGCCGCACCTGACGGTCGACCCTCTGTCGACGTCGGCGAAACTGGTGTGCGAGTTGCAAACCATCATTTCGCGAGAAGTCGATCCCCTGGAATCCGGCGTGGTGAGCGTGACGACGTTTCATGCCGGCGACGCCACCAACATCATCCCGCAAGAGGTTCACCTGTCGGGGACGATGCGTTCGCTGACGATGAAGGGCCTCTTGTTTCTGCAACGCCGGATTCGAGAGATCGCGACCCATGTCGCCGCCGCCCACCGGTGTGAAGTGAGCGTGGAATTCCCCGGCAGTAATTTCCCCGCGACTGTGAACAACGCGCATTTGTGGAACCTCGCGAAATCCATTGGTACGGACTTTCTGGGAAGTGAATCGGTTCAGGAATCCCCTCCCATCATGGGGGGCGAAGATTTCGCGTTTTTCGCTGAGCGGATCCCGGGCTGTTTCGTGGGATTGGGTATCCGCAACGAGGAGGTCGGTTCCACCTGGGGCCTGCATCATCCTCGGTTCAAAGTCGATGAGGCGGCTCTCCCCATTGGAACCGCACTGCACGTCGAATTCGCCCTCCGATCACTCGCGGAGTGCCGCCAGGGGATCGGGGTGTGATGTAACGCCACCGTCACGACCGGGGCGAGGCGGGATTGACGCTTCGGAAAAACCGCAATAGCTTCGCATACTCACACCTTTTCCGATCACGAAAAGGGACCGTTCGCCAGCCGTTGTGACGCTGGATTTCCGTCGACCTAAAACAAACAGGTTCTCGCAGCATGCTTCGAATTCAATCATTTGGTGGGTGGCCAGTATTGGCGCGCATGTTGAAAAATCGGATCGGACGGATTGGACTGCTCTGTCTGATCGGACTGATCAGTTCAGCCCTCACCCGCGCCGACGACGCTCCCTCAAAAGGGTGGCCGCAATTCCTGGGACCAGATCGAACCGGAGTCTCAACCGAGACTGGCCTGATCACCAAATGGCCCGCGAATGGACCGCGCGAGGTCTGGCGGGTTCCCGGCGGAGTCGGGATGTCCGCGGTGGTCGTTCAGGGAGGGAAAGCGATCACTCTGGTTCAGAAGCAGGGGCGACAGTGGGCGCTCTGCCTGGACGCCGAGACCGGTCAACCCCTTTGGGAGACCGACCTGGCACCGATGTATCGGAATCAGATGGGAGACGGTCCGCGAGCGACCCCCACCATCACCGACGGTACCGTCTTCGTTCACACCGGAGAGGGGATTCTGGCGGCCCTCAATCTGAAAGACGGAAATCTCCTGTGGCAACTCAACCTGATTGAAAAACTCGACGCAGAGATCGCCGACTACGGTATGACGAGTTCCCCCCTGGTTGTGGGTGGACGGGTGATTGTGACAGTCGGTGCCCCGTCGGCCACGGTCGCGGCGGTCGACATCAAAACCGGGGAAATCGCTTGGACGGCCGGCGAAGGACATCCGGCCGGCTATTCTTCCGCGGCCGTGCGTAAGGTGGGGGGACGTGAGCAGATCGTGGTATTCCACGGGAATGGCGCGTTCGGTCTCGATCCCAAGACCGGTGCCGAACTGTGGGGCCATGATTACGTCACCGACTTCAACTGCAACATCGCAACGCCGATCGCGGTGGATGATGGCGTGCTGTTGTCGGCGGGTGAAAACCACGGTTCCGTGCTGCTGGGGCTGACACCCAAGGGGGATGGTTTCGATGTGGCTCCCCGCTGGTCATCGCTGGGATCAAAAAGCACCCTGCGGAACGAATGGCAAACGTCGGTGCAGGTGGGGGACGCGCTGTTCGGGTTTGACAATGTCGGAAGTGCCGGGCCGGTCACGCACCTGTGTTGTGTGAATCCGAAAACGGGAGAACGCAACTGGCAGGAATTGCGGTTTGGGAAGGGCAACCTGATCGCCGCCGACGGAAAACTCTTCATCGTCACCATGCAGGGGGAGCTGGTGGTGGTGAAGGCCGACCCGCGGAAATTCACCGTGCTGGGTCGGAAGGCCGTGGTGGAAAAGACCCGCCAGGCCCCCGCCCTCGCCGACGGTCGGCTGTTTATTCGCGATGACAAAGACATCGTGTGCGTTGACGTGCGACAAAAGTAGCCGGCTCGCGCCCGAGGCCCGATACTGAGCAGGTTTCGGGATCAGTGTCCCAATGGCACCTGAATGGCCGACTCTCCCGGCGCGAAAGGAGAGTCGGCGTTTACACCGCAATTTCACTGTCGGGCGGCGTAGCCCCCTGCCGTCAGTGCGCGTTACCCACCAGATCCGGTTGCCCCCACTTCTTTTGTGGGAATCCCCCAGACTCATACGCACCGTAGACGACGAGTGTGTCAAAATCGATCGCGTAGAACCAGAGTTTTCGGTCGCGTCTGTTTTTTTGGAATACCGCTCCGCGCTGGATTCCCGAAACACGCCACCAGTCCGCTGATTGGCGATTTGGCCCTTCCATCACACAGGCGTACTCGGAGTGGCGAAAGTCTTCAAACTGTGTGCGACTGGAACGAGACCATGCTTCGACGAGTTCCCACGCGGCCTCGAGGGTTCGGCATTGGCAGCTCCAATACTCGATTGAGCCATTAAAGTTGCCGCCGTCAAATGCCCGGCAAGTTTCCGACAGGCACAGCTCGCCGAGATCCGGCCGCCGGTCGATGTCGATCTGTTCGAGAATAAAGGTCCGCGCCGCCTCACCTTGAAGATGGACTGTTGAAACCAAGGCAGTCCTCTCCGGCAGCCAATTTGGCAACCAGTACTCAAGAGAAACGACAAGACAGACCGCAAAAGCGACCAGAGACACCAAAACCCATCGGTCGCGATTCCACCGCCCTCTCCCTCCTCCGTCGCTCATGCCAGCGTCCAGCCTTTGCGGTACTCGCGTTTCAGGAACCGATCCGCCTCGGGCGCGTTCCGCGCCTTCAACAGTTCCGGATCCCACTCCAGTTTCTTCCCCGTTCGAAACGCCACATTTCCCAGGTGGTTCGCTTCAGTCAACCAGCCAGCGTATTCGAAGTTACACGTCGTCGGGGCACCCGTCTTGCAGGCGTGGATCCACTCGGCGTAGTGTCCCTTTGATTTCGGAATGGTCGCTTCAGGACGCGCGAAGTCCGCGAACTTCTTCTCGGGCAAAAGCGTGTGTTTGAAGTAATCCGAGAGAATCATCCCGTTGTCCCCGACAAACAGGACGCCGTCGTTCCACTGCGGAATCTCGCCCGCGATCCAGCGGGCGGGCCTGTTGGTCCCCTGGTACCACTGAAGTGTCACCGGCGGCATCGCCCCGCGCGACGCATA
Source organism: Planctomicrobium piriforme (assembly GCA_945860955.1). Lineage (GTDB taxonomy): Bacteria > Planctomycetota > Planctomycetia > Planctomycetales > Planctomycetaceae > UBA10511. The sequence continues at coordinate 60,388 of CAMATH010000035.1, read as the reverse complement.
TTCGTACTTCACTTCCATCGACGCCGGGGCGAGTTCCGGATGCGGCGTCGGTCCCTTCGCCTCAATGGTCAATGGGGCCTTCAAATTGAGTGCCCAAAACGGCAGATCGATCCAGTGGCTCCCCAGGTCGGACATTGTGCCGTTGCCGAAATCCCACCAGCGATACCATTTCGGTCCGGGAACATACGTGTTGTTGAACGGCCGCTCGGGAGCGGGGCCCAGCCACAGATCCCAGTTCAAACCGGCGGGAACCTGGTGGGTTTCCGTCGGACGGTCGCGCAGTGTCACAATGTCGCCGTGCTTTTTGGCGTCTTCCTCGGTCGTCTGCCAGCCCCACGCCCGCGACACCCAGACATGCACTTCCCGAATCGGGCCCACCGCGCCACTCTGGACCAGCTCCACCACTCTGCGGTAGTTGTCCTCGGCGTGAATCTGCGTCCCCATCTGCGTTGCGACTTTCGCCTTCGCCGCCGCCTCGCGAATCACGCGGGCTTCATACACGTTGTACGAGAGAGGTTTTTCACAATACACATGCTTGCCGAGCTTGAGAGCCGGCAACGTCGCGAAGGCGTGAGTGTGTTCACACGTGCTGACCACCACCGCGTCGAATTCACCGGCGTGATCGAACAGCTTGCGAAAGTCACTGAACTTGCGGGCGTTGGGGTGTTTTTGCGAAGCGGCCGCGACCGCCGCGTCGTTGACATCGCACAGTGCGACGATGTTCTCGCTGGAGACGCCTCCCAGATTCGCCGCGCCGCGTCCGCCGCAACCGATGATCGCGATATTCAGCTTCTCGTTCAGATTCGTCCCGCGAACAATGGCCGGGGCGGCGATCACCGCCGAGGCGGCGGCCGCCGACGTTTGCAGAAACGTACGGCGTGAGACGGGAGAATTCGACGGGACGATCGAGAGCGGCGCGGGCATGGTTCGAATCCGTGAAGAATGGGGAAGGCTCTGATGCGGTGTATTCTGCCGTCGGACGTGGGTGGTACGCAAGTGGCACTCCATGGAGTGCGGGGCGTTGTCCCCGCCTTGCCTTCATCCGACAAAGACAACCGGCAGGCAGAGACGACTCTCGACCGAAGTTTTCGATCGACGGCCGATGTGGCGTTGAGCCGCGTTTGCCAGGCCGCTTCGGTAGGAAGTCGACTCTGCCTGCCGGGTGGTATTGTGAGGATGAACGAAAGGCGGTATCGAGATCCCGCACTCCATGGAGTGCGGGGCCTTGTCCCCGCCTTTCGTTTTTCCGAAGTCCACCTCGCAGCCGGCACGCGCGAGGTCATCTGTCACAATGCGCTTCCATCTCCACCAGGTCTCGCTCAGACCGGAACGATCGACGCCTATCGAGCGGCGAACAATCTGGCAGCGGCAGGCAGGAGGTCTCGTGTGCCAGCCGCAAGTCGAGGGAGGATGAAGGAAAGGCGGGATCGAGATCCCGCACTCCACGGAGTGCGGGGCCTTATCTCCGCCCCTCGTTCTTCCGAAGTCCACCTCGCAGCAGGCACGCGCGCGGTCATCTGTCGCTCTGCGCTTCCATCTCCATCAACTGTCTCGCCCAGACCGAGACGATTGATGCCCTTCGAGCGGCGAACAATCTGGCACCGGCAGGCCGAAGGTTGCGATTGTCTGCCGCGAGGTGGAGAAGCACGCTTCGATTCCGTACGATCACCCGGACTGGGATTCTGCCGATCCATCTTCACGCGGGAACGACACCATGCGAGTTCGCCTGTGCGCCGCGGCCCTTCTGGCCGCTTTCGTGTTTCTGACTTCGAGCTCTTCCGGCCGGGCGGAAGACTGGCCACAGTTTCGCGGTCCCAACTCGACCGGAATCTCCAACACGAAAGTTGCGTTACCGACCACATTCTCAGCCACCGAACATGTCGCCTGGGTCCATGAACTGGGCGAAGGGATCGGCTCTCCCATCGTCGTCGACGGGCGGGTGTTTTCGACGGCTATGAAAGGGCAGGCTGGAAAGGATCTGCGGTTCGTGGTTTCATGCTTTGATGCGAATAGCGGCAAGGAACTCTGGCACCGCGAGTTTCCCGCGGGCGCGGAACCGCTCCCCGCGATTCATGAAACCAACAGCTACGCGTCGGCAACCCCCGCCGCCGACAGCGAGCGGGTTTATGTCTACTTCACCCGACTCGGTCTCGCTGCCCTCAATTCCCGGGATGGCACGACCGTCTGGGAGAACAAACTTCCGGAGCCGTTCTTCATTTTTGATTGGGGGCCGGGAATGTCGCCCGTGCTTCATGGCGAGACCGTCTTCTTCTGCCAGGATGACGACCTCAGTCCGGCGTTGTACGCGTTCGATCGCAAGACCGGAAAACTGAGATGGAAAGACGATCGCGGCGACATGGCGGTCAGCTATTCCCACCCGGTGGTCTGCGAGACCAAAAGTGGTCCGGAACTGGTCGTCGCGGGAACCGGTCGGCTGCTCGGGTATGACATCGCGACCGGAAAGCGCAAATGGGCTTCGCAGTTGTTCTGCCGGAATATCAAGACAACCCCCGTCTCGGTCAACGGTGTCGTCTACGTTTCGGTGGAGAGTTCGGGGATCTCGTACCAGTGGCGAGCGCAGGCCGACGCGGATGGGGATGGACGGATCACGAAGGATGAGGTTCGCCAGAGCCGAATGAATAAAGAGGCTGCAATTCCCGAGGCGTTCTGGAAGAAATTTGAGCGGGGGGATGTCAACGGAGACGGCGTTCTCGAAGGGGAGGAAATCGACAAGGCGTTTCTCGATCCCTCGAACCAGGGAGGCGTTTTGGCCAAGGATGTTGAGGCCCGCGCGAAGGGAGAAAAGAACGCCGCCAAGATTGACGACGACCTCCAGAAGGAAGGCTCGTTTCAGGCGGTGAAAGGGGGCGGGGCGGGAGACGTGAGCAGTTCGAATGTGGTGTTCAAGACCATCACGCGGGCTCCCGACCATGTGGTTTCCCCCATGGTGGTGAATGACCGGGTCTGGTTCATCAAAGGTGGCGGCCTGGCCAGTTGCTTCAGCGCCCAGACAGGCAAACCGCTCTGGGAGAAGAAGCGAATCGGCAACGAAGGAGCGTACCTTGCCTCGCCCGTCTATGGCGACGGGAAGATCTATGTCGCCGGGCAGAATGGCAAAGTGGTCGTCCTCCAGGATGGACCCGAGTTGAAGCCGCTCGCCACCAATGATATGGGGGAAGCGATCACCGGCACTCCCGCGATCGCCGACGGCCGACTGTATCTGCGAACCCGCACCAAACTCTTCGCCATCGCCAATTGACATCGATCCCATTCTCCGATTTCTCAACGGTTCCCGACCCATGCGAAGTTCTATCGTCTCTCTGTGGTGCGCCGCGCTGGCGGCAATCCTGGTTGTTGCACCTTTCGGTGAAGCGGGTGCCGCGCCGCTCAAAGCGGGAGCCGCCAAGGTCGACATTTCCCATCCCGACGCCGGCCCACCCAGCCCGACGCTGTACGTCAAAGCGGTCGCGATCAGCGATGGAAAAACGACGGCGGTTCTGGCCACGGTCGACGCCGTCGCCATCGGCCAGATCGGACACATCCGCAACGAGTACCTGGGGAATGTCCGCGCTCAACTGAAACAGCAGCTCGGCATTGAGCCGGCCAATTTTCTGATCAACGCCAGTCACTGCCATGGCGTGGTCTGCGCCGAAATTGAACAGCGCACGGTCGAAGCGGTGAAACTCGCGATCGAGCGGATGGTGCCGGTCAAGGTCGGGGTCGGGATCGGGTCTGAGGACCGGATCATGGAGAACCGTCGCATGAAACTGAAAAACGGTCGCGACGCCGACGTTCGCCACGCGTATTCCGTCGCCTCCGACGACGCGGTGGCCAGCGTCGGACCGGTGGATCCGCAGATCGGCGTGTTACGGCTCGATCGCTTGGACGGGAAGCCGCTCGCTGTCGTCTACAATTTCGCCTGCCATCCGATCCAGGGGGTTCCGAGTGGCGCGAACACGTCGGACATCACCGGCTTTTCATCGCAGGTTTTGGAAGACGTGCTGGGGGACGACTCCGTCGCGCTGTTTGTCCAGGGATGTGGTGGCGACATCAACCCGATCATGTACAAAGACGTCGCCCGCCCGCGCGATGCGGAACCGTTGGGAAATATGCTTGCGCTGAGCACGCTCAAGGCGTACCGCAAGATCGTGACGAAAGAGGAGGCTCCGCTGAAACTCATCAACGAGCCGTTGGAACTCCCCCGCGCCGACCTGGCCGAGCGGATCGAAGCCCAAGAGGCAGAGCAGATGCGACTGCTCAAGAGCCTGAAGGGGACGAGTCTCAATTTCAAAACGTTTCTGCCACTGGTGGTGAAATACAAAGTCTCAGGAGAGTTTCCGTCGTACTATTCGCACACCTATCTGCACGACCGCATGCTGGGGCGCAACGATCTTGACAAGCTGGACGCGAGCAATCGGGCCAACATCGATCAGTACATCGAGAACATTCTGGTGATGGAGGAGTTGACGCGGGTCCAAACAAACCTCGCGCTCCTCAAACTGCATCATGGCCAAAACGTCGCAGCGGGGAAGCGGACGCTCGATGTAGAAGTCGGCGGACTGCGGGTCGGCGATTTCGTTCTAGTCACGTTTCCGGGAGAACTGACCGTGCGGATCGGACTCAACATCAAGGAGCATTCGCCACACAAGCCGACGTTCGTGGCCGGCTACACCAACGGCTACATCTACTACGCCCCGACAGCCGAGCAACTGCTCAACGTGGGGAACGCCCAGGAAGACAGCGACTGCCTGCTGGCCCCGGAATGGCAGGCGATTTTCGAGGAGAAGGCGGGGGATGTGTTGAAGAGACTGTAGGGTGGTCCTTCGAACCCGTCCAAGATCAAATCCGTCGTTTGGTCGGGTTTAGCCGACACCCCATTTGCCACCGGCTTTAATCCCTGTCCGATGGTGTGAAATCCAACGTCGCCCGTGCCCCACCCGGGCCGTTGGAAGTGTGTTCGGAAGGAGCCTCGCCCGTCCGGGGCGAGGCTCCTCGGCACCACGCGTCGTTGCAGCGGACTACACGAACTGAGTCACGCCAGGAATCGCGACCAGCAGCTCCGGGGCTTTGCCCCATTCGTAGCTGGTGGGGGTCAGGTTCTCTTTCGAGTTGATCGCCTGTTCCCAGGTGATTGTCTTGCCCGAATAGGCCGACATGCGTCCCATGATCGCCATCAGCGAACTCTTCGTCATGTAGTCGCCGTTGTTGATCGGCGTGCCACTGCGAATGGCGGCGAACAGTTCATTGTGTTCGGTCTGATACATGTCCCCCTTCTTCCCTTTGAACTTCCAGGCGGTTTTGCCACCGACGTTCACGGAATGCGCGAAGACGTCGCAGGTTCCCTTCGAACCCCAGACGTGGTCCGAGACGTCGTTCGAGCAGCCGTCAATCTGCCGGCACGAAGCGAACGCCTTGACGCCGTTGGCGTATTCGTAGACGACGCTGAAATGATCGTACACATTCCCCGATTCCGGGCCGGTGCGGGCGATGCGCCCCCCCGAGCCGGTGCATTGAACGGGGGGCTCATCGCCCATGGCCCACGCCACCTTATCGAGGCTGTGAACATGCTGCTCGGTGTTGAAATCCCCTGAGAGCCAAACCATGTGTTGCCAGTTGCGCAACTGGAATTCCATGTCGCTCCAGCCGGGCTGACGCGAGAACTTCTTCAGCGTGGAGGTGTTATAGGTCGCCTGAATCACCTCGATATCGCCAATCGCCCCCGAGCGGATCTGGTCAAACGTGGCCCGCATGCCGTGGTCGTAACGCCAACAAAGCCCCGAGACCAGGCACAGCTTCTTTTCTTTCGCCAAGGCGCTCGTGGCGAACACCGATCGAATCCCCGGACCATCGACCGCCACGGGCTTCTCGGCGAACACATGCTTCCCCTTCTCGACCGCGTACGCCAGATGCGCGGGTCGAAAATGCGGGGGCGCGGTAAGCAGCACCACGTCAACGCCGCTGTCAATCACCTGTTTGTAGGCGTCAAAGCCCACGAATTTGTGGTCACTGTCGACGGCGATTTTCGCCGTCAGTCCCGACTCCTTGAGACTCGCCAGACTCCCTTCCAACCTGTCGCTAAAGGCGTCTCCCATGGCCGTCAGTTGCACGTTGGGATCGGCATTCAACGCCTGAGCGGCGGCACCGGTACCCCGGCCTCCGCATCCGACCAGCCCGACCTTCAGCACATCGCCCCCCGCGGCGAAAGCGCCGGGAGCAATCGCGAGTTGACCAGCCAAGGCACCGCCGGCAACGACGGAAGTCGTCTTCAGAAAGTCGCGACGTGACGGGGGATTGACGGTAGAGCGAACGGGCAGGTCCGGCATGGCGCGGTCTCCTGGGCAAGAAGGCGATAGATCAACCGGCGGTGATCATAGCGTCGCCAGCCGGGTCGAGACAATCGAAAACCGACGTGCCCAAGCCCTCGGCTCGTTGACGTCGTCACAGGTGTTCCTACCCGCAAACAGAATTGGCGAATTTCGGTCTCACGTTCCCCGATTTGTCATATTAAAATCGCCTCGCCGTCCCGTCCCCCCGGAATTCAGGTCAGGATCCATCATGCTTCACGGAATGATCGTTGCCCCCCAGCCGCAAGCTGTCGAAGAGGGAGCCCGGGTGCTGCGGGATGGTGGCAATGCGTTCGACGCCGCCCTGACCTGCGCGGCGATGCAGTTCATTCTTGACCCGCACTCGTGCGGCGTCGGTGGTTATCTACTGATGACCTGTCTGCCTGCGGGGAGTCATCCCCGGCCGCGACTGGTCGACGCCCCGGCACTCGCCGGGTCGAGAGCGACCCCCGCCATGTGGGAATCGGCCGTCATTGGTCCCAACCCGGGGGGCTGGGGATTCTTCCTGCGCGGAAAGCTCAACGAAGATGGCTACCAGTCAATCTGCACCCCGGGCATGGTGCGCGGCATGGCCGAGATCCATCGCAGATATTGCACCCTTCCGTGGGCTCAACTGTTTGAACCGGCGATTCGCTGCGCCGACGATGGGTTTGTCGTCGGCGCACATCTCGCCAGTCGCTGGAAAGATGTGCCGTTGTATTACGAAGGGTCGTCTCTGTTTCAAAAACTGCACGTCTCGGCCGACGCCCGAAAAATCTACTTGAAAAGTGACGGGCGGCCCTACGACAAGGGGGAGAGGCTTCACAATCCGGACTACGCGCGGGTGCTGTCGCGGCTCGCCGCCCATGGTCCCGAGGACTTTTACACCGGGGGCCTGGCGCAGCAGATGGCGAGCGACCTGGAACACCATCACAGTTTTGTGACCCGCCACGATCTGGCCCAGTATGAATTCCCCGAATCGGAGCCGGTGGTAACGACGTATCGCGGCTACACGATCATCGCCCCACCAGCCCCGCACGGCGGCCCGACCTTGGCGGCGATCCTCAAGATTCTCGAAGGGTACGACCTGTCGAAATGGGGCCACAACTCTCCCGACTACGTTCTGCGGGTTTCCATGGCAATGAAAGGGGCGTTCGCCGACCGTAACCGATTGATGGGCGACCCCCGATTTGTCACTGTCCCGTCCGTTTGGATGATTTCCGAAGATCGTGCGGCCGAATGGCGCCAAGTGATCGATTCGGGAGAGGCGATCGAAGCGCCGCTGTCACAGATCGGCCCACCGTCAACGACACAGGTGTCGGTCGTCGATCGATTTGGTAATTGCGTGTCGTTGACGCATTCGCTGGGATCCTCCTCCGGAACGATTACCCCAGGGATGGGGTTCATGTACAACAATTCAATGATCAATTTTCACCCCTACGCGGGCCATCCGAACAGCATCGCTCCGGGCAAGGGAAGAACGACCGGCATGACTCCGGTGATCGTTTTGAAGAACGGTCAACCCGTTCTGATCGTGGGGGCTCCAGGAGCGACGCGAATCATCACGGCGGTATTGCAGACGATTCTCAACCGGATCGATTTTGGAATGTCGGTCACCGACGCAGTTCTGGCTCCCCGGTTTGACTGTCAAGGTGGCACCATCGCGTGTCAGGCCCGGATTCCGGAATCGACCTGTGCCGTGGTGAGAAAGCGGCACCCGATCGCACGGGCCCCCGACAGCCACGGAGGTTTCGCGCTGGTGCAGGCGATTGCGATCGACGAACAGACCTGCCGGGTGACCGGCGCGTCGGACGCGGGGGCCGACGGAATGGCGCTGGCCGTGTATTAAACTCGGCACAGCCGAAAACACGCATTTGGATCCGCGCCGCGCCCTTCAGGAAACGGTCAACGGCTACCGCTTCCCAACGGGCGCGGCTCAACATCAGCACTTCGTCTTCGTCCGTGTGGCACCGCCACTGCATCACCTGCGGCATGCATGAACTGCGACACGCACCCGCCCGGATTTCGATCAAGTCGCGTGCTTAGGCTTTTTCACCAGTTTCCCGGTCCGGAAGTCGAATCCGCACGAGACGCAAATCACCATGGCCAAAGGGACTGTCGCCAGGCAGCACGGGCAGTCCTTTTCCGTGGCGTCGGTGGGGGGCGGTCCTGAAGCCGGGACGACGGCACGCGGGACCGTGGATTCAGTCGGCAGGATCACGTTCTGGCCACAGGCGGGACATTTCGCCTTCCTGCCGGCGAGTTCCGGTTTGGCTTTGAGGTGTTTACCGCACTGACAGGTCACCTCCAGCAATCCGACCGATGCCGGTTCCGTGGCGTGGGTGCCAGCGGAACGCTCGGTGGCTTTGGCGATGACCGCCAGGGTCTCAATTGCGGATTGTCGGACGTTTGGATCGACCTCTTTCGCGATCAGCGCCTTCAATTCGGGAATGGCGGAGGCGGCCTGGTCGCCAAACGACTTCAGTCCGATCACCCCCTGTTGGCGGAAATCGGCGGCCGCGTGACGCAGCCCCTGGAGGAGCAGTGGAACAACGCGCGCCGGATCACGTCCGATCGCCCCCAGAGCGGCGAGGATTTTGACTTTCACTTCATGGGTGGCCCCCTTGATTGAACGGAGCAGTGGTTCTACGGCATGCCGGGCCGGTCGGCCGATTTTCTCGAAGCATTGGACGACCCAGCCGCGGGCCTGTTCGTGCGGAGACTCCAGGAGTTTCAGCAACGTCGCGATCCGCACGAGGCTCGTCGGTCCGATTCGTTCCAAGGTGTGGATCAGCCGCAGACTGGATCCCTCGTCCGTTGTTTCCAGAAGCAGCTCGACCAGGTGTTCGGCACCCGTCGCGTCACTCGGTCCGACGAAATCCAGCAGCGCTCGCGCGACGGCGGTGTAGGTGGGGTGGCGTGTGATCGCGACCTTGGCGAGGGCGGCGACAGAAGTTTCGGCGTCGGAGTGTGAGACCGCCAGAAAAAGCGCCGCCCCCAAAGGGTCGAGCGTGGCGTTGACCCCCGCCAGTTCACCGATCAGCGTGAACGTCTTGGAATGGTCACCGCGAACCGTCTCCTTGCTGTCCCCGTAGCGTTCCAGCCAGTCGGGACTCCCTTTCCGCCCCTTGGGCTTGGCCGCCTGCTCCTCCTCCAAGGGATCGACATTCAATCCGTACCCATCCGACGGGTCAGACTTTTCCGACGGAGCGGCCAGAAAAATCACGGAATTGCATTTAGGACAATTGACCCGTCGTTCGACAGTTGAATCCGGGATTTCGAAATGAGCGCCGCAGTGACAGGTGACGGTGCTGGACATGACACCGCTCCACAAGAGAGGACGCGTCCCGATGCGCAGGACGCTGAAACAGAGCCCACTCTTCAATTGGGAAGCGCCGCGGCGAGTCTCGCGGGAATCCCAATCCAAAAAGCGGCGGAACTTCGGCATGCTACCACCGAATGTGGGAGCGTGCCACCTCCAGAATCAATGCACCCCCGCCCCCGATCGGGATGAGAAATGACACCGTACCAAGTGCGCGGGCGCGTCGGCGAGTGGCACTAGGTCGGGGTGCTTTGTGTGGCACTCCTCCGGACTTCCCAATTCCCGGTACAGCGCGCATCGGGGATGGAACGGGCACCCCGGCGGAAGATTGACAGGCGAAGGGACCGCGTCGTCCCCCGCCGCGACCGCCGCCGTGTGTAATTTTCGCCCCCGCTGCCCGGGATCCGGTACCGGGATCGCCGCCAGCAATAACTGTGTGTAGGGATGCCGAGGATGTTCATACAACAACTCGGTTGGTGCCTGCTCGACAATCCGCCCCAGATACATCACGGCGACCGATGTCGAGATGTGCCGCACGACACCCAGGTCATGGCTGATCATCAAATAACTCAACCCGCGCTCGGCTTGAAGGTCTTGCAGCAGGTTGACGATCTGGGCGCGAATGCTGACGTCGAGAGCGCTGGTCGGTTCATCACAAACGATGAACGCCGGCTCCAGTGCCAGCGCCCGCGCGATCCCGATTCTCTGACGCTGCCCGCCAGAGAATTCATGCGGATACCGCCCCGCCGCCTCGGGGCGGAGGCCGACCTGTTTCATCAGGCCGGCGACCCGGTCGCGAAGTTCCGATCCCCGCGCCACCCGATGCACCCAGAGCGGCTCGCCCACGATCTGCTCGATTGTCATCCGGGGATTGAGCGATCCATACGGATCCTGAAAAATCAACTGCATCCGCCGCCGGGTCTGTCGCAGTTCATGACCGCGCAGCGTCAGGACATCGCGGCCATTGAACAAGACGCTTCCCGAAGTCGCGGGAGTCAAACGCAACAGCGCACGTCCGACCGTGGTCTTGCCACAGCCGCTCTCTCCGACAAGCCCCAGCGTTTCACTGGCGGGGACTTGAAAGGTGACACCGTCGACCGCCCGCACCCATTCCTTCACACGGCCGAACAGTCCGGCGCGGATCGGAAAGTGCTTTTTGAGATCAACCACCGACAGCAGCGGGCTGGACATGCAGCTCCTCGTGTTTCCAGCAGGCGACAGCGTGACCATCGTTCAGAGTCAGCAAGGGGGGTTCGCCCGAACATTCGGGGCCGGCATGCGGACACCGTTCGCGAAACCGGCACCCCTGCGGAAAGTGCGTCGCCGCTGGTACGGAGCCTTCAATCGCCTGCAGCCGGCGTTCCTTCCGGTCAATTCGCGGCAAGCTCGCGAACAGCCCGCGCGTGTAGGGGTGCATCGGATTCGCGAACAGTTCCTGCGCGCTCGCCCGTTCAATCACCTGGCCGGCGTACATCACCACCACATCGTCGGCAAGCTCCGCGACCACTCCCAGGTCGTGCGTGATCAGCAGAATCGCCATGCCGCGCTCGGCCTGCATCTGACGCAACAGATCGAGGATCCGGGCCTGAATCGTCACGTCGACCGCGGTCGTCGGTTCGTCGGCGATCAGTAATCGCGGGTTGCACGAGAGCGCCATCGCGATCATCACTCGCTGCTTCATCCCGCCGGACATTTCATGCGGGTATTGATCAATGCGGCGCTCCGGGTCACTGACGCGGACCGCTTTCAACGAGTTCAACACCTCCGCCCGCAGCGCCGCCCGGGGAACTTTGCGGTGCAGCGAAATCGCCTCGGCGATCTGATTCCCCACCGTGAACACCGGATTCAGGCTGGTCCCCGGCTCCTGAAAGATCATGCCAATTTTCCCGCCGCGAATTGCCCGCAACTCTTCGCGCGGCAACTTCAACAGGTCGACGCCATCAAAGCGAATCGCCCCCGAGACAAATTCACCAGGAGGACGCGGAATCAACTGGAGGATACTGAGCGCTGTGACCGTTTTGCCGCAGCCACTTTCCCCGACGACTGCGAGCGTCTTCCCGGGGTCAATCGAGAAGCTGACACCATCAACCGCTTTGGCCGGCCCGGCGGGCGTGCGGAACCACGTCCGAAGGTTGTCGACTTCGAGGAGAGGAGGCATGCGACGAAATGGGGTGAGGGAACCGTGGCGGGGATGCGGGATCACTTCCCGATGCAATACAACCGCTCGCGGGTGCGGATGTAGATTTTGCCATCGACAAAGACCGGAGTGGCGACGACAAATTCCCCATCCAATTCGTTGGTGGCGAGCGTCTTGAACTCACTCCCCTGATCCAGCACGAACGTCTTGCCATCTTCACGAGTGATGTAGATCTTGCCGTCGGCGACAACGGGCGAGGCGCTGAACGCGCCGCGGTTTTTTTCGACCGCGCCCGACCAGAGCGACTTTCCACTGACGGCATCCAGACAGTGAACCTCCCCCTTGTCGGTGCAGAGGTAGACTTTACCATCAAGCGTGGCGGGAGTGGGGACGTCGGCACCCAGTTTGTCTTTCGACCAGACGATGTTCTTTTTGGTGACGTCTCCCGAGCCCCCCAGTTTGATGGCGGTGAGGGTCGAGCCGCGCGCGTAGGGGGCGACGACCACATCGCCGCTGACCACGGGGGACGAGATCGACCGGAAGAATCCGTTACCCGAAGGGTTGAGTCCACCCACGCGCCACAATTCCGCACCGTCCGCGGCGTTGTGGGCGGTGACGTGGTCGGCGCCAAGAACGATCAAGGTTTGGCGATCTCCTTCGGTGACGACGATCGGAGTGGAATAACTCTGAGCTGCCTCGCTGGGGGCGTTCAGATTCCGATCGACTTTCCAGGCGTCTTTGCCCGTCTGCTTATCAAAGGCGGCGATGTAGGAGGGACCGGACTGCATGACCGCGACAATGACATGCTCGCGAGTGAGGATTGGAGAGGTTCCCAAGTCCCACCAGAGGGTGTCTTCGCCAAATTTCTGTTGCAGGTTGCACTGCCAGACGGGTTTGCCATCCAGGTCCAGGGCGGCCAGATCGCCACTCTTGAAATAGACATAGACCAGCTTGCCATCTGTGGCGGCGGAGGGGTTGGAGCCGGTCGCTTTGGCGTGTTTTCCTTCACGTTCCTTGCCGACTTTTTGGCTCCACAGCAGTTTTCCCGAGGCATTATAGCAGAGGACAACATTGTCCCCTTCGACGCCGCACGTGAGAAAGACGCGATCGTTCCAGACGATGGGAGTGGAGGCCCCCTTGCCGGGGAGTTCGGCGGTCCAGGCGACGTTTTCGGTCTTGCTCCAGGATGTGGGAAATCCTTTTCCCGGGGCGACGCCGTTTTGACTGGGACCGCGCCAATTGGGCCAGTTGCCCGCGAAGGCGGTGGAGATTCCTGAGAGAAGTAATAACCCGAGGGTCAACCAGAATCGCATTCGGACTCTCCAGGAAGGTGTGTGCGGGGAGCGACAGGGAGGCACTGGGGAGATGGTATCGAGCGGCGGGAGGAAAATCACTGAAGAAGGGAATCGGAGTGGAATCTGTGAGTTTCGGATTTCTCGCGGCGTTTTGACGGAAGGAACGTGACTTGAGGGTTCCGAAGCGGACACGGCGTCGATCGCAGTGGTGCGGTAGGAATCCGAAGAATGTGCTTCCAACCACAAGTTTCTTGGCGGATCGCGAAGGGAGAATCGGCTTCTCAAGTGCGGAGAGGCTCGATTCTCTGCCGTGTTCTGAAACGCGCTCGCCTCTCGAATCACGTCGTCATCTTCTGTGTATCCGTTGTCAATCGCGAATTCTCGCCAAATTGCCAACAGATAACTCCCTTGTCGCCCGACACCGACTACGATTCCGAAATGGATACTCTGCAAGTCCTCGACCTGCGCGCCCGGAGGCGCGTCTTGGCGGTTTTTGACACGGTCTTCCCCGCAGCGGACGATCCCGTTGACCTGGAATCTCTGGGAGTCGGTACGCCATTTTCGTGGCGGGAACCGTTGTTCCAGGTGTTCCGGGAGACGTACGACGTCGGCGTTCTCGGCACCGACGAATTCCTGGAACTCATTGGGGAATGGATCGCCGTCCGGTCAGAAATGACCGAAGACGTGCGTGTCGAGCTGTTCGCGATGAGTCTGGCGTGGTCCGAATGGCTGTTCGCCTGGTCGCGGCGGTTTTTGAGCGAGTGAAGGGTGCGTCGCTGACCTGGAACTTTCCCACAACTCAAAGGTCGCGAAGCATCGCGGATGCCCTCAATTCAAACCGGCAACCCGGGGGGCTCCGCTGCATTACGACCCGCAGCGACGCGGGATCTCGCGCGGCAGGTGCGATTGAGAGAGTGTCGCGAGGTTTTGATTCTCCACGCGGCTTCAAGCCGGCCGAGTCCTGCTCACCACACGGTGCCGAACGCGACTCCGAGGACTCCAAGAGAATCGGCTCGCGCGAAACACATGGGGGGAGGCGTGGAATAAATTCCACGCTACGGACACTTGCTGCCCCTCAGAGTGGTGTCGACCATGACCTCCGCGGCATGTCCCCGGCCCGAACTCGCAGACCGGCCAATCTGCCAATTCAGTCAACGTACAAAAACTCATTGGTATTCAACAGCACGTGGCACAGAGAGGCGAGGGCCAGTTGCTCTGGATTGGGGGGCCGAACCGGCTCCACCGGACGATAGCGGCCCAACAGGTAACTCCACACCTTTCGCCGTTCTTTTTCGGTCAATTCGCGGTCGAACACCACTAGCTCGGCGACCTCGCCGGTCCAATATTCGCCGTCGATGTTCCCCTGGGTACCGATCACCCAATCGGTCTCCAGTTTCCGAGGTGTGAGTGGCGCCCCTTTCCGCTTGAGTTCCCGGTCGTTCTGGTAGACCGTGGCATCGTATTCACCGACTGATGCCGTTAGGACGAATGGTTGGTCCCGCCGCTCGATCTGACCCGCCGGGGCGAAGTCATCGGACAGTCGCACGAGTCCGTCGGCGGTCGTTCCGAGAAACAGCGACGAGGTCGCATTCCCAGCGGTTCCATTCCAGTTCGACAGAATCTCGCGATGCCCGCCAGCCCCCCGATCGGTGGCGACCGCGAACATCGTCACGGCTCGATTCTTGACAATTTGCCCCGCCAGCTTCAAAAACCTCCGTTTGCCGTCAAACGTCAAAGCCGAGTGCCCCTGAATCGAATCTCGCAGGACTGCGGGGCGCGATTCCGCTTCGGGCTGCGTCGCATGATGGCCGGCGGGGGACTGGTCAGTCCATCGCGTCAGTCTCCCGTCGGAATCGGTCTCCACGCCCAGGTCAGCTCGCAGGTGCAATACCAGCGATTCCGTCACCGGGAGCTTTTCCGGGGGATTCTCCGGCTCTGATTCGCGCACCAGGTCGGCGAACGCCCGCGCCTGTTGCGCCAAGTGGGCATTCGCCTTCGTGACCTCGTCCCGCGTCGGGGCGCGACCCAGTGCCAGTTGCCACGCCGCTGCCACCCGGTCTCCCCCCGTCTTCGTCATCTCCTCCACTTGGCGAGCCAGCGCCGCGCTTCGCTCGTGGACGAATTCGTTGTTGAGCAGTGCCAACGCCTGTGGCGCAACCGTGGTCACATCGCGCTGGGCACAAGGCAATGTGGTGTCCGAAAAGTCGAAAACCGTCATCAGCGGGGGGAGCAGGCTCCGCTGGGTGAAGATGTACAGACTGCGTCGTCGCTGGTCGGGGGAGGGCGACGCCTGCCACGCTCCCGATTTGCGGGAGAGTCCCTCCAGCGCTTCGGCGGAAATCGACGGTTTGAAACTCGGCCCCCCCAGAGTGAGATCCAATTCGCCGGCGGACACCAGCATCGCGTCGCGCAACCCCTCGGCATCCCGGCGGCGACGTTCGGCATGCCACCAGAATCGGTTCGCGGAATCCCGATTCGCATACTTCCGCTGCTGCGGATGCAGCGAGGCCTGACGGTAGGTCTTTGACAACACCATCTGCCGATGAATCGACTTCAACTTCCAGTCATTGTCCATCAATTCCGAAGCGAGCCAGTCGAGCAACTCCGGATGCGTGGGAGCCGCTCCATTGAATCCAAAATCGTTGGCCGAGCGAACCAAACCCTGCCCGAAATGGTGCTGCCACAGCCGGTTGACCATCACCCGGGCGGTCAGCGGATTCGACTTGTTGGCGATCCACCGGGCCAGATGCAGGCGTCGGCGGGTCGTCGGAGCGCCGGCGGCGGTCGACTCAAATGTCTTGGCCAGTTCGGGGAGCATCGACAGATGCCCCGGTTCGACCACCGCAAGGGGCTGCTTGGGATCACCCTTCCTGAACGCGTGCAGCGGCGGTGGTTCCCGCCGCACGTCGGTCCAGCCCAGAACGTTGGCGAAACCGAGTTCTTCAGGACTGGGGCCACCCAGATATTTACCATCCCGCGGCTCGATCGCGCCGGGCCAGAACGCGTTGGCGAACCGGTAATAGTCCTCCTGCGAGATCGGATCGAATTTGTGATCGTGGCAGCGGGCGCATTTCACGCTGAACGCCAGAAACGCGCTGCTGGTGGAATGCACGAGATCTTCCAGCCTCTCATACTTGTATTCCTGCGGATCGTTCGGTTCGTCGTTCCAGGTTCCCAGCATCAGAAACCCGGTCCCCACCACACTTTCCTCCGACCGATCCTCCAGTTCATCCCCCGCGATCTGCTCGAGAATGAACCGGTCGTACGGCTTGTCCCGATTGAACGCGTTCACAACCCAGTCGCGGTACTTCCAGGCGAACGGCTTCACCTGGTCCCGTTCGTATCCACACGTCTCGGCGAATCGCACCACATCAAGCCACAGTCGGGCCCAGCGTTCACCAAACTGGGGCGACGCGAGCAGCCGGTCAACCAGCCGTTCATAGGCATCCGGCTCCGGAGCGTTCACAAACGTCTCGATTTCGGCGTGCGTGGGGGGGAGCCCGATAAGATCGTAATGGACCCGGCGGATCAGCGTTGTGCGATCAGCCTGTGGTGCCGGCTCCAACTCTTCCCGTGACAGCGAATCGCGAATGAACGCGTCGATCGCTTCGGACTTGGCGGCATTGCCGGGAACGTCCGGTCGGCGTACCGGTTGAAGCGACCACCAGTCGCGCCCGCCGCGCACGTCGGTTGTGGATTCAAACAGGTCGAGTGTCCGGTTCTCGGGCCATTTGGCCCCGTCGGCGATCCAGTCGCGGAGGATCCGTTGTTCGGCGGGAGGCAAAGTCTGCGGCTTGCCGCGGCGTGGCGGGGGCATCTGGCCGGTGGTGACGCGGGTCAGCAGCGGACTGTCGTCAGGCATGCCGGGGACGATCGCTTCCCCCCCCTCCCCTCCCGCGAGCGTCTGCTCGGCGGTCGTCAGCACCAGTTTGCCGTTGTTGTCGCGCTCGTTGTGACATTCGAGGCAGCGCTTCACCAGAATCGGCGCGACGTCGCGGTTGAAATCGGGAGCAGCCTGGGCTGTGGCATCAACCACTGTCAGGCAACAGGCCAGAAACAGTGGGAGCCGTCGGCGGAGGAGCGCAGTACGCCGCATGGCAGTTTCTCAGGGGAAGAACGGAGACGCGCGGGGTGATCGTGGCGCGACTCAGGGTAGTTTGAGATATGCCGGCTGGCGGTGCAATGGCTCTGCTCTCCGATCCATTGACCTGCGGAATCACCGTTGTTAGTTTCCTCTTGCCGCTCGCACACCGGCCCCGGCTGGCGGTGCGCGCGGGGGATTCCCTGTTTGCCGGGTCGACCGTTGGTTCTCCTTCTGTCGCCGGTAATGGCTCGGATGCGTTCACCAGAAGGTGTTACGCAGCTTTGGCTTGCGGTTCAAGACGCTCGTTTTGAACGTGGCTGACCCCACCGAGTTGCCTCTAGAAAACCACTTCAGCATGTCCACCCAGTACGTCTATTACTTTGGAAGCGGCAAGGCCGACGGCAAGGCCGACATGAAATCTCTACTGGGTGGCAAAGGTGCCAACCTGGCTGAGATGACCAACATCGGGCTGCCGGTTCCCGCCGGCTTCACGATCACGACCGAGGTCTGCAACTACTACTACGCCAACGGCAAGCAGTATCCGCCGGAAATCAAAGCGCAAGTCGCCGACGCGCTCGCCAAAATCGAAAAGTCGATGGGAGCGAAATTTGGCGATCTCAAGAATCCGCTCCTGCTGTCGTGCCGCTCGGGCGCTCGCGAGTCGATGCCCGGGATGATGGACACCGTCCTCAACATCGGCCTCAACGATCAAACGGTCGAGTCGCTATCGAAGCAGACGGGCAACGAACGGTTCGCCTGGGACAGCTACCGCCGGTTCGTGCAGATGTATGGCGACGTGGTGCTGGATCTCAAGCCGCACGACAAAATGGAGAAGGATCCGTTTGAAGAGATCCTCGAACACAAAAAGGAACAGGCTGGCGTCAAGTTCGACAAAGATCTCGAACCAAAGCACCTGAAGGAACTGGTCGCCGAGTTCAAGAAGGCGATCAAGGACCGGACCGGCCACGACTTCCCCACCGACCCGCTTGAACAGGTCTGGGGCGCGATCGGCGCCGTCTTCCGGAGCTGGATGAATGACCGCGCGATTGTCTATCGCCGAACGTACAACATTCCCCACGAATGGGGCACAGCGGTCAACGTTCAGGCAATGGTCTTCGGCAACCTGGGCGATGACTGCGCGACCGGGGTCGGCCTGACCCGCGACTGTGCGTTGGGTATTCCCGGCTTCTGTGGCGACTACCTGATCAACGCCCAGGGAGAAGACGTCGTCGCCGGCATCCGCACTCCGAAGCGGATCGAAGATGAACTGTCGAAAGACATGCCCGAATCGTACGCCCAGCTCAACGAGATCGGCAAGAAGCTCGAGCGGCACTACAAAGAAGTGCAGGACATCGAGTTCACGATTCAGCGTGGCACGGTCTGGATGCTGCAGACCCGCAACGCGAAGCGGACTGGTTTCGCCGCTGTGCGAATCGCCGTCGACCTCGTGACCGAAGGTTTGATTTCCGAAGAAGACGCGTTACTCGCCCGCCGCATCCCAGCGGACGATCTCAACCAGCTCTTGCAGCCGATTTTCGATCCGGCCGGCAAGAAGGCGGCGCAAGCGCAAGGCCGGCTGCTGTCGAAGGGAATCAACGCCGGCCCGGGTGCGGCGGCTGGAAAGATTGTCTTCCACGCGAGCGACGCCGAGGCGCAGTGGCAGAAGAATCCCAACGTCGAACTGATTCTCGTTCGTCGCGAGACCAGCCCCGAAGACCTTCGCGGGATGAAGGTCGCCAAGGGGATTCTGACCGCGTTTGGCGGTGCGAGTTCGCACGCGGCCCTCGTCAGCCGACAGATGGGCAAGGTGTGCATCGTCGGTGCCGGTGAGTTGAACATCGACTACCACACCGGCACGGTGACGGTGGGAGACAAGGTTCTCAAGGAAGGGGACTACATCAGCATCGACGGCTTCACGGGAGAGATCTTCGCCGACGCGGTGAAGACGCAGCCCAGCGAAGTGATTCAGGTCGTGCTGAAGAAGACGCTGAAGCCCGAGCAGTCGGAAATCTACCAGCGGTACGAAAAGCTGATGGGCTGGGTCGACAAGGCCCGCACTCTCAAGGTGCGAACCAACGCCGACCAGCCCGATCAGGCCGCCGAAGCGGTCGCGTTTGGTGCCGAAGGGATTGGCCTGTGTCGAACCGAACACATGTTCTTCGACCACATCGGCGAATTCCGCGAAATGATTCTCGCCGACGACCAGCCTGCCCGCGAAAAGGCGTTGGCCAAGCTGCTGCCGTTCCAGCGGAACGACTTCGCGGGGCTCTTCCGCGAGATGGCCGGGCGACCGGTCACCATCCGTCTGCTCGACCCCCCGCTGCATGAGTTCCTGCCTCACGACGCGGCTGCCCAGGCCGAACTCGGCAAGAAACTCGGCCTTTCGGCCGAAGTGGTTGCCGAGCGGGTGCATTCGTTGCACGAAAGCAATCCCATGCTGGGGCATCGTGGCTGCCGGCTGGGAATTGTGTATCCGGAAATCACGGCGATGCAGGCCCGCGCCATTTTCGAAGCGGCCGTGCAGATCAAGAAGTCGGGTATCGAAGTCGAACCCGAAGTCATGATCCCCCTCGTCGGATTCCTCGCCGAGTTCAAGGATCAGGAAAAGATCGTCCGCGCTCAGGCCGAAGCGGTCTTCAAAGAAACCGGCGTGACGCTGAAGTATCTGGTTGGAACGATGATCGAGGTGCCCCGTGCCGCGATTTGCGCCGACCAGATCGCCCAAAGCGCCGAGTTCTTCAGCTTTGGAACCAACGACCTCACCCAGACCGGGTTGGGAATCAGCCGCGACGACTACGGCACGTTCATCGGCTACTACCGTGAACACGACATCATCGGCAGCGATCCGTTCCAGACGATTGATCAGGACGGCATCGGCGGCCTGATGAAGATTGGTGTCGCGGGGGGCCGAAAGTCGCGGGCCGATCTCAAGATCGGCATCTGCGGCGAACATGGTGGAGACCCGTCGAGCGTGATGTTCTGCCATCGCATTGGCCTGAACTACGTGAGTTGCTCGCCGTTCCGGGTGCCGATCGCCCGCCTCGCCGCCGCGCAAGCCGCCATCGCGGAAAAGAACGCGAAGAAGTAGATCCCGCGTTTCGGCCTTCGATCGACGACTCGCATCGAAGTTCCTTAAATCGCTGGTTGTAATTGGATTCTGAACAGGCCGGTTCCGAGACTTCGGGATCGGCCTGTTTCTTTATCCGCCGTCCAGGGAAAGCCATGTACATCCCCAGTTCGTTCGCCGAGACTGACCTCCCGACGTTGCACGACTTCATCGAGCGCCACAGTTTCGGCTTGTTGGTGTCGCAGGTCGCGGCGGTCCCGTTCGTCACGCACGTGCCGATGCTCTTGAACCGCACAGCCGGCGATTATGGAACGATCACTACGCATATCGCGCGGGCGAATCCGCAGTGGCGCGAGATCGCCGGCCAGACGGTGTTGGCGGTATTTGCCGGTCCGCACGCGCATATCACCCCAGCGTGGTACGACACCAATCGGGCAGTTCCCACCTGGAATTACACCGCCGTTCATGCCTACGGACACGTCGTGGTCATTGAACAGCCCGACGAACTCTGGAACATTGTCCAACGGGCCGTCGCGACGTATGAGGGAGGACGCCCCAAACCGTGGTCGACCGCCGGGGACGAATCCTTCGCCCGTGGGTTGTTGCCGCAAATCGTCGGATTGCGTTTGAAGATCACGCGCCTCGAAGGCAAATTCAAACTCAGTCAGAACCATCCGGCCGAACGCCGGGAAAAAGTGATCGCCAGCCTGGAACAGCAGGGAGACGAAAACTCGCTCGGTGTCGCGGAGCTGATGCGGAGATCGTTGGCGGTGGAATGAGCGAGATCGATTTCACGAGGCGGAACAGAGGAGATGACCGCGTCGCCGTGTGAACCCGGCGTTGTCGGCAGCGCAAAACGCATCACACGTCTACACCTCGACGATTTCGCTCCTGGTGCTTTCGACAAATCCCAGCACATCCTGGCGTTCGCCGGCCGGTACCTGGAAGTGGTCGAGCGTGGAGTTCACGTGCCGCAGGAAGATCTGCCAGTCGGATTGCGAGATCCGCATTCCCTTGTGGCAGAGCGTCATATCACGCCCGCGATAGTAGACCGGTCCACCGGCGTTCTGGCACAGAAAGTCGATCAGCAGTTGCTTTTCGCGACGGATGCCATCTTCGCCGCGGTGCGCCCAGAACCGACCGAGTTGAGAGTCGGCGCGCAGTCTGGAGAGCAGATTGTCGGCGACCGCAGCGATGGCGTCGTAGCCTCCCAGTCGTTCGTAAAGAGTCGCGGGTTTCGGTTGTTCTGGTTGGGGACGGACCATGATGAATTCCGGGTGTGGGAGAAACGGCGATTTGAAGGGAAGTGACGGGGAGAGTGACGATGCGCGTGGGTGCGGTTTACGGTTTGCCAGCCCCTGGTTGGAAATTCCGACCTGTCAGGTCGATATCGGGGGGTTGAGGAACATCCGGAGTGACAATTTTCCAGGTCTCCCCCATTTCCCGCATCGCCCGGTAGTCGGTCGGCGCGTAGACGATATTCAATTGCGATGTCTCAAGCGGCTGTTTGTCACGCCGCGACCGCAGAGCCGTCTCCAGGACACCCGTGGCGACCAGCGTTCGTTCAACCGGGTACGGCGAACGGCCTTCCCGGAAGTGATGTTGAATCGCGTGTGACAGCGCTTTGAACAAATTGCGGTTGTTCCAGGGTCCGACATAAAAATGGGTGGCCCGAATTTGCGGATCCCCCTTGAGCCGGCAGGCGATATTCCAGCGCGTCGCGCTCCGCCCCACCCGCACCACCAGCCCCTTCAGACCATCACGATAGGTGATCCGCACCGCGTGCGGCGCGTCTCCCTGTTCATCGGGGACATCAGTCAGTTTCGCCGGGGCCTTTCCCAGTTCGGCCGCCAGCGCCGCGTTCACCAGCTCCCGCCAGCCCTCCGTCGACAATGCCTGATCGAGCATTTCACCGGAAAGAAACTCGACCGACGCGACCCCCGTTTCACCTCCCCGGCGGGCTTCGACAATCGACTGCAAGAGTTCGATGCCGTGGAAGTCGTACGACTCGAGCGGCCCCCCATGCACGGCGACCGCCTGGGTGATTTCGGCATTCGCGGGCAATTCGAACGCGGGTCGACGCTGCGCCAGCGGCACGGAACTCCCCGCCATGAATGGGATCTTCAACTCCCGAGCGACGTCGTACATCTCTTTCGCCCAGTCCCATCGGAACGACAGATGTTTGTCGTTGAACAACGGAACGACGCGGTTGGATTTCTTCATCACCGCGACCGCTTCATCGAAAAATCGCTTCCGCGGGTATTCCTGCTGTCCCAGCTCGTTGACCGGGTACTTGCCATGTTCGCCAATTGACAAGACCGCGTCGACAGCGAGCGTGTCTCCCCCCCGGCAGAGCGCTCCCGCGATCGTGTCGTAAATCGGAATGCCATACCGCTTGGCGACATCGCGACTCATTTCGTTCTGTGGAAACTGATCTCCATACAACGCGACGACGTCGCAGCCCGGGTCGGTCTTTTTCCCGTTGAACAGGTAGGGCTCCAGGAAGTTCTCGAGGATCACGTGCGCGTGCGAGCGGTAGGTGAACTCGGTGAAGAGGGCTGCGACCTGGGGACGCTGGCTTTCGGCCGCTAACGTTCGGCCCATGGGCCACATCGCCAAGGCGGCGGCCGTTTTCAGAAAATCGCGCCGCGTCAAATTCTCGCATCCGCGTTTGCCAGGGGATGAGTTTTCACGATGGCCAAGATTCACAGCGGAAGCAGGCAGGAGGGGCATGGCTGCGTCTCAGAGGGGGGGCGATTCGGGGCGGGAACCGATGCCCGGCTCAACACCGGGTTGGTCATGCCTGGATTCTGACTTGTTGATGCGAAAACGCAACCGTGGAAAGGTCGACGCCACTATCGCATGCCGTCACAACATGGGGTTCGACCCTCCCGTGACGCGGTTCTTCCATACCACACGTCGGGCACCGCGACCAAGAGTCGCTCAGCTCGAACTTCCCCCTCCCGGTCCGCTCGGCAATTACCAAGACCGAATCCTGTTCATCCTCTTCAGCCTGTCAAAATTCGTCTTTCAATCCAAGCCGGCATCATCGCCGTTGTCGTGCGAGGCTCTCAGCGCTGCCGGCTTTTCGACTCGCGTCGTCGGCCGTGGATTGCGCCCGATGGGCCGCCGCCTCGACACGGCGAATGTGAGCGGCCTGAGTCGTCACTTCCGTCTCGAACTTTTTCACCGATGCCTGAAGCGGTCCGATTGTGTCGAGTTGCTTCGCCGACGCTTCATGCTCGGCACACAACGTCTTGAGCTGTTCCGTATTCGCCACAATCTCCTCCAGCGTTTTCAGCCGGCCACTCGCGGTTTCGTTGGCCGATTGCAGTGTCTGGAGAATCTCGGTGGACGCGTCGACGTTTTTCCTCAGCTCTTCGCGTGTCGACGGTTCATACGCCGCTTGAAATTTTTCCCAGGCTTCGCGCTGTGCCTGGAATGCCGCCTCGAGATCTTTCAGCCGCGCGGCGCTGTCGACAGAATCTTGAATCGCCTGGAGATCCTTTCGCAGGGCGGCGTTCTCCCGCTCCAACCGAACGATGTCGTTCCCCAGTTTCTCCAACTGTGTGCCATCGGAACAACCCGCGACCAACACGTGCAACACGAACGAAAATGCCACAAATTGAGGCGAGAAACGCCATCGGTTCGTTGATTGGCTCATCGTGATTCTCACCCAGAAACTGTCATTTCGACAGAACGAGGCCCGATTCACCGAGCCTCCCGCAATAACGCCACACGACATGCTCGACGCACTCTGCCGAACGCACGCAACTAGAACCGCACGCGGACTCCGGGAACCAGTTCGTGGACGACCGGCTCTGCCTCTTCGTCAAAAGATCTTGCGAGTTCGACCTCTCGATAACTGGGCACCTGGCGCGGCGACTCAATCGCCAGTCGGACGAACGATACCCCCACCGACAGCACGGTCACGGTGATGTCGTCGCCGATGAGCACCTGTTCGTTCGCTTGGCGCCAGATCTGGGTCATCGTTGTTCCTCGCCTCGTGGCGGTTTGTTGTCGAGAAGTGTCACGTGTGTTCCGAACGGAACGAAGAGAGGTGGTCATTCTGCGCGACGTCGAGTTGAAGAGCAAGAGTCGCGCGCTCGATTTCTGGTTCAAGCGAAGTTACTGTTCACACGCCGCCTTGACACCGTCTTCCTCTCCTCTCAACTCGCCGCGCTCATGAAGCTCGTCATCCATCCCGCAGTCGAGTCCTCACGCCTCTCTTCCATCATGAATGCCGCTGGATTGATACGTGTCGTCAACGCGAAGTCCACGGAAGAGGCGACACGCGAAATCGTCGACGCGGACGCGTTCTTTGGAAAACTCACTCCCGAATTGCTCTCGCACGCGCAGCGACTTCGCTGGGTACAAGCCCCGACCGCGAGCCTAGAACACTACCTGTTTCCCGAACTCATCGCGCATCCCTGCGCGCTCAGCAACATGCGGGGGTTGTTTTCCGATGTGATCGCGGACCACGTTCTCGGGCTTGTCGTCTGTTTCGCGCGCAACCTGCATCTGTATATCCGACAACAGACAGAACGCCGCTGGGAACCAATGGGAGGCGAACAGGCGCGGACCGATTTCATCTCCGGCCCCGGAGTGGAAAACGCCATCGACCGCGCGCATCGACATCTCGCTGACCAGACACTGGGCATTGTCGGCTGCGGCGCGATTGGATCCGAAATCGCCCGTAGGGCCCGCGCGTTTGGACTGCGGGTGATGGGCGTCGACTCCAAACCCCGCGCTCTCCCGGGAATCATCGACGACGTCTGGCCTGTCGAACGGTTGTCCCAACTGTTGTCCGAGAGTGACTACGTGGTCATCGCCGCCCCGCACACCCCCCAGACGGAAAAGCTGTTTCGCGCGCCTCAGTTCGCGGCAATGCGTCGGTCGGCGTATCTCATCAACATTGGTCGCGGCGCGATCGTCGATCTCGCCGACCTCACAGCCGCGTTGCGTTCGGGGCTGATCGCCGGCGCGGGACTGGATGTGTTCGAAACAGAACCGCTCCCCACGGATCATGAACTCTGGGGCATGCCGAACGTGATCATTACTCCTCACATTGCCGGCGCGTCGCCCCGTGTTCCTCAACGGCATCTCGAAACATTGCTCGAGAATATTCGGCGGTTCGTCAACAACGAGCCGCTGGCCACTCAGGTCGACAAGCACGCGTGGTATTGATCGCGATATCACGCGGGCGGAATCGACTTCAGATCGATTGCCGTTTATGCTGTCACTCTGGTCATTCCCCCGACCCCTTTCGCAGACAGCCACCCATGCCCAGCGATCCCAAGCAGGTCTTTCTCGACGTCATCCTGAAACGATTCGATACGCTGCGCGCGGCCGACAAGTTACCCGCCGACCTGGAAGTCTGGGGCAAACAGAAACAGGAACTCCGCCGCAATCTGTTGCAATCCTGGGGTGGCTTTCCTGAACAGCCGTGTGACCTGGCTCCACAGAAGCTGGGTGAAATTCAGCGGGACGGTTATCGGATCGAAAAGATCATTTTTCAGACCCGCCCCGGGGTGTACATGACGGCGAATGCGTATGTCCCTTCGGTCGAGGGAAAGCGGCCGGCGGTGTTGTGCGTGCATGGACACTGGAAGGGGGCCAAGCAGGATCCGGTGCCGCAGTCTCGCTGTATCGGTTTGGCGAAGCTCGGGTTTTTTGTGCTGGCTGTCGATGCGTTCGGGGCGGGAGAACGGGGGGTGGGAAAAGCGCTCGGCGAATATCACGGTGAGATGACCGGCGCGACGCTGCTTCCCGTCGGCATGCCCCTGCCCGGGTTGCAGGTGTACGAAAACATGCGGGCCGCCGACTATTTGCAATCGCGTCCCGAGGTGGATGGAACGAAACTCGGAATCACCGGCGCGAGCGGCGGCGGGAACCAGACAATGTACGCGGGTGCGTTTGACGAGCGGTTCTCATGCGTCGTCCCCACCTGTTCTGTCGGAACCTATCGCTCGTACCTGGGGGCGGCCTGCTGTGTGTGCGAACTGGTCCCCGACGCGATGACGTTTACAGAAGAATGGGCCTTGCTGGCACTGGTCGCCCCCCGGGCGCTGCTGGTGATCAACGCCACCCGCGACGTGTTTCAGTTTTCCGTGGGGGAGGCGCAGCAATCGGTCGCGAAGGCGCAACATGTCTACCGGATGTTTCAAAAGGCGGGGCATGTCGCCCACGCGATTTTTGAGTCTGGACACGATTACGGCAAGACAATGCGTGAGGCGATGTATGGCTGGATGACACTGCATCTGAAGGGGGAGGGGCAGGGGAACCCGATCCCTGAGCCGGCGCTGACGGTCGAGGATCCCGAGACCCTGCGCTGCTGGCCGGGGGAGAGTCGCCCCGACGCGTTTATGACGCTTCCCCGCTTCGCCGCCGCCGATGCGGATCGGCAGATTCAGGAACACAAAGCGGGCTGGCCGACCCACAAACCGATGTGGGAGACGCATGCGATGCAGGCCCGGCATACCCTGGGCCTGGGGGTGTTGGGTGGCGGAGCGGTTTTCGAACCACGACCGAAGCGACTGCGCGGCGAACAGGCCGATGGGGGATGGGACCGGGAGTTCCATCAGCCGGAAGAGGGAATCGAGATCGCGATCACCTCAAAGCGGGGCGTCCCCGGAAAACAACAGTTCGTCATTCTCGACATGGATGGGGCCACCCATGCAATGGAGTCCCCGCTGGTCAGGACGCTGGTCGATTCAGGCGCGACAGTCGCCTGCGTCGACTTGCGGGTGACGGGACGTTACGCCATCCCGGGTGACACAATCGGAAAGGCCCCCGATCACAATTCCAGCGAATGGGCGATCTGGACCGGTCGGCCGCTGTTGGGGCAATGGATTCTGGATGCGGTCGTGGCGACCAAAGCCCGACAGATCCCCGGTGAGGTCGGTCTCGACAAGACCACCGTTGTGGGACTGGGGCCGGCGGGGTTGATCGCGATCGGCGTGGGGATTTACGAGCAGACTGTCGCGCGAGTAGTGACTGTCGGCAGCTTGGCGAGTTTTCGTTCCGAGACCCCCTATCTCAAGCAGTGGATGGGCCTGTTCGCTCCAGGAATTCTGCGTGACTCGGGAGACATTCCCCATCTGGCGGCGCTGATCGCCCCCCGAAAACTCGTGATCGCCGGTGGCGTGCGCGGAGACGCCACGCCAATTCCTGTCGAGGGTCTGCGCGACGCGTACGCCGATACCCGAGCGATTTACCGTCTGTTGGGAGTCGAAGCTCACCTCGACATCCTGGCGGAAATTCCAGGAGAGGAATTGGCGAAACGGTTGTAGACGCGATTGCCGAGTTGAGTGGAGACAGATTGATACGCCGCATCGGGAACTCCTGCGCGCACGATGCTTAGGTCAAACGACGGGTCACGCTGATCCGACCTGGCCGCCGCCTGTCGGCGTCGGGCGCGACGCCGCGGAGCGTCGTCGCGACAATGTGGCGATCTTCCAGTCCTAATTCGCGTCGACTTCCTCATAGGAATCTGTGGGAAGGCCGTTGAGGCCTCCTGCGTTTCCAATCGCCGCTCCGTCGTCACCGCCAACCTGAAAGACCTCGCAGCCGTTGTACTTCTGCACGGTGAAGGTCGACCGGCGGATCGGGCCGGCGTTCACCTCGATTGTTCCCAGCGCCATCACCATGTCGATTTTCGCCACCGGCCAGACCAGGTGAATCTTCGCGGGCAACACGGCGCGACTGGCGGGATCGCGCACGTGGTTAAGCAGTTGCGCCCGAGCGATGAGTCGGCCTTGACCATCGACCAAGGCATGTTCGGTCACCAATCCATGACACAGATTGACGACTGTGACCTTGCGCAACGGTTGACCCTGTGGCGAGACCCGGTCTTCCGAAAGGGTGACAGTTCCCGCCTGCGGGTCGCGATTCACTTCGACCACGCGGGTCGGATCGAGGGGAATCACCCCCATCGCCTCCATGATCCATTCGGGCTGGAACGGCATTGAGGCGTTCAACGGCGCGCCCGATTCCGTTTCATGATTCGCCAGGTAAATCCGCTTCGATTTGTCGTCGCGGCTCCAGAACCAGTAATGTTCGGCGTTCGAACCGAGGTCGACTTCCGGGCCGAGCGGAGATCGCGCGACCATTCGGAAATTGCGGGGGGCTTCGACGACGATCGACGCGGTGACGCTGAACGGAATTCCGGGCGACGAGATCGACGCGTTGTGCGTCTGCCACGAGCGGATGCTGGCGGCGTTGTTATTGACGTGCGCGATGATCTCGGGGGTCGAAGCGTGTTGTGCCAGTACACACGGGGCCCCCGGTCCAAATTCCGACCGACTCCGCGACATGAACTGTCGCAAATCCTGGCAGCCAACCAGCATCAGAAACGCTAGTGCCATTCCGAGGCGAGGTAAGCATTGAGCTCCCGCTGCCATTGTTCGACCTCTTCATCGGTGGGGTTGAGGTCGCGCACTTCCCAGGCACCTTCGCCCTGGATTCCCGCCAGTTGCAGATACTGGCCATCGTCCGCGGCGCGCGATCCTTCGATCCGCAGGCGACGTTTTTTCACAAGCAGCAGGGCCAGCACGTATCGCAATCCTTCGCGATCGGGTGTCCCCTCCTCCACCAGTTGCTCAAAGCACCGCAACAGGACCGCGACATCCAGTGGCTCGCGGCGGACCTCGGTCGGTTTGGGCACCATGCACTGCCAGACGCCAATCGCAGTCGTGGGTGGCCCCGGCCAGCCCTCTTCCGAATAATCCAGACGCACCAACTTGCCATCACGTTCGATCAATACCGAATGACAGGTACTCCCCGGCACCAAATCGGCCCCCGTGGCGGCACACTTCCGACCCAGAGGGCGGATGTCGTATTCGATCATGGTGAAAACAGGGGACCGGGCGGGGAGACGAACCTGGAAACGAAAACCGTTCCGATGGCGGAACCGCGAAACGCCAAGCGGGGGGAAGTGGGACGGGGGCGTGGGGGGCGGTTTCTAATTCAAAGCCGAGAAACGCACAAGATGAGAGTGATTGATGTTGCGGAAAAGTCGCCATCCGACGTACATTCGACCCTTCCAAGACAGGCGGATCCCCCTGTTTTTTCCCGTGTCCCCGCGGAATCAGGTTTCAGGAATGAGTTCAGGCTGGACCGGCTCGAGCCGATTTCGATACGACGACGCCCATTCCGGACCACCGGGGCCCGCGGCGCATCGGGTCGCGCATTGGGCGACCCCCGATTCCGGTCTCCCCCGCGTGACGGCCGCTATCGAACGAACTCGCGACTGGCTGCTCCACCGTCAGTCGCCCGAAGGATATTGGGTTGGTGAACTCGAAGGAGACACCATCCTCGAGTCCGAGTACATCCTGCTGCTCGCGTATCTCGGACTCGGCCAAAGCGAAGTCGCCCGACTGGCGGCGAACTACATCGTCAGTCAACAGTTGCCCGCCGGCGGCTGGGCGCTGTTTCCCAATGGGCCGCTGGAAATCAGCGCGTCGGTCAAGGCGTATTGGACGCTCAAAATCACCGGCCACGACCCGTCCGCCGAATACATGGTGCGGGCTCGCGGGGCGATTCGCGCCGCCGGCGGTGCCGAAAAGGTGAACAGCTTCACCCGGTTCTACTTCGCGCTGCTGGGGATCATCTCCTACGAACAGTGCGCCGCCGTCCCTCCCGAGATCATGCTGCTCCCCAAGTGGTGCCCGTTCAACATCTATGAGATGTCGGCGTGGTCCCGCACCATCCTGGTCCCTTTGAGCCTCATGTGGGCCTTCCGCCCATGCCGCGAACTGCCGCGGAATCACCACATCGACGAGCTGTTCCTCACCAGTCCCGACCGCCTGCCGGTCACCATGGCCGACTCCGGTGTCGTGGATCCGCTGAAGAAAAAGTCCTGGGTCGATTGGGGGAAACTCTTTCGCCGGATCGATGTCTGGATCAAGCGGTTCGAAAAGCTGGGAATCAAGCCCCTCCGCAAAGTCGCCGTCGCCCGCGGGGCACGGTGGATTCTCGATCGGCTCGAAGAAAGTGACGGGCTGGGAGCGATTTTCCCGCCGATCATCTGGACGGTCGTTGTACTGAAATGTCTGGGGCACGCCGACGATTCCCCGCTGGTGCAATCGCAGCTTGAGGAATTGGAAAAACTTTCGATCCGCGAGGGGGACACCGTTCGGCTGGAACCGTGTCGATCTCCCGTCTGGGACACCGCGATCGCCACCATCGCGCTGCGGGAAGCCGGCGTTCCCGCGGAGTCGGCGGCGTTGCAACAGTCGTTGCGGTGGTTGCTGTCCAAGGAGACCCGTGTTCTGGGAGACTGGGCGGTGCGTCATGGCCAGACGCAGCCCGCCGGCTGGTACTTCGAATTCCGGAACCAGTTCTATCCCGACGTCGATGACACGATCATGGTGCTGATCGCGCTGTCGAAAATGCTGCCGGAAGACGAATTGAAACGCTGGCAGGCGGAATTCGTCGTAGGATCGGCGCGCGGGGCGACAACCGGTTTCTCTCCGGTCTCGGCCGTCCTGGGTGGTCATGCCGATTCGCGTCAGGAAGTGTTGGCCGACATGCAGTCGATCGCCCCGGTGATCGGGGCGGTGTCGCGTGGCATGCGGTGGGTCGCCGACATGCAGAACAAAGACGGCGGCTGGGGCGCGTTTGACCGCGACAACGACCGCGAGATTTACACCCGGGTTCCGTTCGCCGACCACAACGCGATGATCGACCCCAGCACCGCCGACCTCACGGCCCGTGTGCTGGAAATGTTTGGCGGCTTTGGAATGACGGCGAAGCACCCGTTGGCCATTCGCGCGCTGGAATTCGTCTGGAATTACCAGGAGCCGGACCACTGCTGGTTTGGCCGGTGGGGGGTCAATTACCTCTACGGTACCTGGCAGGTGCTGGTCGGACTGACGGCGATTGGGGTGCCGGCCGCCGATCCTCGGGTCCGCCGCGGCGTTGCCTGGTTGAAGCGGGTTCAGCAGGAATGTGGCGGTTGGGGAGAGACCCCCGCGACCTACGACGATCCGACGCTGCGCGGACAGGGGACACCCACCGCATCGCAAACCGCCTGGGCGTTGCTCGGGTTGTGCGCGGCGGGCGAGATTCATTCCCCCGCGGTCGATTCGGGCATTCAGTTCCTGCTCGACACACAGAACGAAGACGGAAGCTGGGATGAGCCGGAGTTCACGGGGACCGGATTCCCCCGAGTGTTCTACCTGCGCTACCACTTGTACCGGATCTACTTCCCGTTGATGGCATTGGGACGAATCGCACGCCTGCGGCAGGAAGCCAATGGCTGCGACGAAGCCCCCGCCGACTGTGACGACGACGAGCGTCGTCCGGAATTCTAAACTCCATCGATTGTCACCCAGTCGCAGCACCCTAAAAGAGTTTACCGATGAGTTCGCAAGATGCGACCATCAGGTTCAACCTGATGCAGGACATGCGCCGCAATTGGGCTGTCTATCCCGGCCTGGCGCTGGCGTTCCTGATCTGGTGCGCGGTGGATGTGATGCCCCGCGCCCGGCTGGATCCGAATCATCCCGAACTGCATATGACCGACGTCACGGTCTACACCGGGGCGGCGAAGGCGATGTGGCGTGGGGAGAATCCGTACGACTCCAAGAATATCCGCGGTTGGCCGTACATCTATCCACCGTTGTTCGCGATTCTGATCGCCCCGCTGGCACCGCTTTCTGAACCGTGGCAGGCGGCTGGCTGGTTCTTGGTCTCGGCGTTGTGTCTGTTGGGAAGTTATGTCGAGTGCTGGAAACTGCTCGACCGCGTGCGAACCGTCGAAGGGGCCAACGAGAAAGACGAACGGCTGTTTTTGTCGTTGGCGTTCGCGGCGGCGGCGCTCCCGATGCTCAACTGTTTGCAGCGTGGTCAGGTCGGTTTGTTCCTGTTGTACCCGTTACTGCTGGGGGTTCGCCTCGTTTTGACCGAACGATCACCGGTCTCCTGGGTGGCGGGCGGCGTGGTGTTGATGTTGCCGGTCGCCGTCAAAGTGACCCCGGCACTTCCCGTGGCCGGCCTGGGATTCATACTGCTGGTCCAGGCGGTGGTTCGCGCACACTTGCGGCCGCGATTCGCCTGGGTTTCGGCGGGAGTGGTCGCCGGGGGCCTGTTGTTCCTGTTTCTGATTCCCTCCCTGGTTGTGGGCTGGGATCGCAATCTCGAGTATCTCGCGAGATTCCACAAAAACGTCGGTTCCAAAGTCAATGACGTGCGAACAGGTGATTTTGGCGGGGACGTCGCGTCGCGGCGGAATCAGAGTCTAACCAACGCCACGTTCCGTTTCGGCAATTGGATGCTGGCGCGCCTGGGTGCGGGGCCGGACGACCAGTTGGTTGACAGAGAGCCAGCGAGCCAGATGCCAATGGACAACGGCGTGGTCATGGGACTGCTGCTTGTGATCCGGATTGGCGCACTGCTCGCACTACTGGCCTGTTCCGTGATTGCCGCTGTCCGTCGTGATCGACTGGCGCTGCTGGCGGCTTACGGACTGGCGCTGGTCGCGACGTTTATCGTGTCGCCGGTCGCTCGCGGTCATTACTTTCTCCTGTGGATCCCGGGAGTGCTGTTTCTTTCGCTGTGGTTGGCGCGGCAACAGCAGGGGGGAATCGCGCGAAAGTTCGCGTTCTGGGCGGTCGGTTTGTGTGCCGTTCATTACGTGCTGCTGGATTTCGCCGGTCGGATCGGCGTCCTGGGAATTGGGACGACCATCTGGTTCTTCCTGGCATGCAAGTCGTTATACAAGACCGGTCTGGAGGCGTCTTTCTTCGAAACCGGTGACAGTCCCACTGTGCGTGCGGTGTTCGTCGGTGGGACCCTGTGTGGTGAACGCAAACTGAAGCGCCGGGAGGGACGCGTCCCCGACGAAGTTCTTCCCCTGGCGGCCCAGTCCAAATCCCCCGCTGCACCGAAACCGCAGTCCCCTTCGGATGACGACCTCCCGTCGACGTTGAAAATGCCGAAGGTGTCTCCACCGAACGACGATCCCAGTGGAATCTGGCCGAAAGGTCATTCCCAGGTCGGTTGAACTCGGCAACAGCGGAAAGTGCGACGTCAGCCCGAGCCGCGCCCATCAGGAAGCGGACAACGACTACCGCGTCGTGACAGGTGCCGCCCGGTGAAAACCGTGATTCGCGGCCGCGCGAAGTGACTTGCGATTCGGGGCGGCTGTTCGCACGCCATCCTATCGCGTCCGATTTGACGCAATCGCCAAAGGCATCGCGGCAAAGGGCGCGACGACCAGTGCCGTCAGACCGACCACAAAGATCGCGCTCCCCAGATTGGGCAACGGGTCGCCTCTCCGACTGACCAGCGCCCATGTGATCAGCAGCAGCCACGCGCCCAGCGCCCCATAGGCTGTGCTGGGCGTGATGCACGAGCGTCGCAGTGCGACAACGAACGCTCCGATCGTCCCCAGCGAAAAGACGACTCCAGCGACTCCGACCCCGAATTGCGAGATCCGTGCGGCCATCTCTGTGGAGAACATTTGGGCGCAACCGATACTGACGATGACGTAGACCGCGACCAGCACGAGGATCCCCTGGACACAAGTCGTGACCCGGTCGGCGACGCACGCGGTTGCTCCATTGGTCAGGATCACCCAGGGAAGCAGCAACAGCCCCGGGACAAGCCAGACGCTGTATTCGCGCCACAGTATCCACTCCACCCCGTGCATGTCGAACACCATGACACAGGCCCAAACCAGACCGAGTGTCGCCAGCCACAGTCCCCAGGCGATCAGCGTACTCCACGCCGCTGTTCTCAACAGAGAATTGACCAGTTGGATGTTTGTCAGTGGTCGAGTCGCCAGAAACGTCCGCATGTCGTACCGTGATTCGTTCGCGCCGAGATTGCCCAGTGCCATGGCGGCCACGAGCGCTCCCGGGAGCAACATCAAGCCCCCTCCGGTCACCCCCTCAGCCAGTCGATTGATGTCGCGACTGACAATCAGCCAGAGCAATCCCCCTCCGATGATGCCAATCCAGCAGACCGCCGGCAGTATCCATCCGCGGTGGGTCCAGTCATGCCAGTTTTGCGCCGCGAGTGGATTCTGAAACGGTTTCCCCAACGCGGGTGGAGCTTCAAATAACCTGTCGATCCAGTCGACGACTCCGATCGATAACGGGGGCTCACCCCGTCGGTTGCGGGCCACGCCGGTACAACCCATCGCGAACGCTCCCCCGGCCATCGCCATCAGAAATCCCGCATCCCACAAACTGACTTCCGACCACATCCGCGTGGCGGGACCAGCCAGCTCGCCGTACCGCGTTTTGAACCAGATTCCCTGGACCAAGCCAATCACCCCGATCGCGATGACAACCCACAACGACTTTTCTGTGAAAATCAAAACGGCCTGCAACGTCGCGACGGCGACCGCCGCCAGCAGCGCCGGTCCGACGAGTGGCCAGTCAAACTGATAGACCGTATTGATGATTTTTCCGCTGAGGTACGAATGCAGTGCCACTGTCAGCGCGGAAGGGAGCAGCAGCCAAACGACCAGTGTCGAGTTCCGGATCGGAAGGGTGTAAAGAGTCGCCGGGCGCGGTTGTGAACCAAAGATCGCGACGCTGAAGACGACCGCTCCGATCTGGAAGAGCGTCATGTGGAAGGTGATGTAGTGCGGTTCTCCAGGATCGATCGCGCCGTTGGCTTTCAGAAGCCCCAGGATGGTGAGCGGCATGACGCTGGCAACCAGTGCCATCAAGGGGAGCAGCCAGCGTCCCTTGCACAGCATTTCCCAGGTCAGTGCGATGGGAATGGATCGCATGGTATTGGTTCCCGGAAGGGTGATTGAAATCGTTCGACTCCGCGACGCGGACCGGTTGGTTCAACGGCGTTGCGATTGAATCTGCGAGACGAAAATCTCATCGAGCGACAGCGCCGCCTCGTCGACAACGGTCGCCCCCGCCGCGACCGCCGATCTGCGCAGTTCGTCGATTTTTCCTTGACAGATGTAGGTCCACTCGGCGTCGTGTCCATCACAGGCGAGAACGGACCCGAGCGCGGGCGCGGTGGTATGGGGACGGTTGAATCGCAACGTGAGGCGGCGGTGCGATTCTTTGATCTCATCGAGTGAAGAGGTCAGCAGAATCTCGCCTTCATGAATGATCGCCAGCCGATCCGCGACGCGCTCCACTTCGTCGAGCAGATGTGAGGAGAACAGCACGGTTCGCCCCTCGTCGGCGATGGTGCGGATGATCGCCCCCAGGATGTCCCGCCGGACGACCGGGTCGAGTCCCGACGAGGGTTCATCCAGAACGAGCAAATCCGGACGATGTGCCAAGGCAATCAACAGGCCGGCACGCGCCCGCTGACCACGCGACAACGTTTTGACCTTCGCGAGGGGATCGAGATCAAAGGCCTCCTGGAGTTCCTGCGCGTATTTCACGTCCCACTTGGGGAAGAATGCCTGGGTGTACCGCATCAGTTCGCCGACGCGCATCCAGTCGGGAAGATCGCGATCCTCAGAGAGGTAGCCGATCCGACCCAGAGTTCCCACCGGATCTTGCACGGGATCGAGACCAAAAACCCGAACCGTGCCTGACTGCGGGCGGAACAGTCCAAGAATGTGTTTGATCAGGGTGGTCTTCCCCGCGCCGTTGCCACCGATCAAACCGAACACTCCTCCACTGGGGATCGTCAACGAGATGTTGTGGAGTGCGGTCTTCTCACCAAAGCGGCGGGTGACTCCGCGAATGTCGATCAGGGGGGATTCCGCGGGAATCGTGATTTCAGACATGGAGTCATTCCTGTGCGCGGGAGGATTCGAGGACCGTTTGTCGTTGCCGAACCAGCGTGAGAAGTTCATCGAACGAAATCGCCATCTGGCCCGCCTCGGCGAGCAGCGCGTCGACGCGCTCGGCGAGAATCTTCAGGCGTTCCCGGCGGGCGAGTGGCGTGGCTTGATCTGAGACAAACGTGCCGGCGGTTCGACGCTTTTCGACAACCCCGGCGGTTTCCAGTTCGCGATACGCGCGGGCGACGGTGTTGGGATTGACGATGAGCCGTTCCGCGAGGACGCGAATCGCGGGAAGTTCGGCCCCCGGGGCGAGACTTCCCGACGCGACCAGGTATTTGATCTGGTTGACAATCTGCTGATAGATCGGCACGCCGTCGGTGGTGGAGATATGAATCCGCACAGTCAGGTTCCGGAGGACGGCAGTGGACCGCGACACGCGTTGTATTAACACAATAATACAACTGGCCGAGGAGATTTCAAGGCCCGTGAAGCACGTCAATTGAAATTCCGGCTCGTTGGGTTGGATCGCGTGGATGATTGCTGAGGCGACTGTCGATCGTGGGGATTGGGAGTTTTTTGAATTCAACCACTTATCCAGAGAGTACGAATGGCGAGCATCTCCATCCTGTTCATCCCTTTCATCCTCTTCATCCGGTCAAATTCTTTCCGTAGGTCATACGCACTGTCAGCGCCGCCCAATTACATTCTGAACCCGAGTCGGAGGGGCCGGTGAATTGGAACTTGGGCAAGCCAGATGGCCGCCGGCGCATCGAACGCGAATCGTCGGATTTGACACCGGGCGGAGTCAACAATCCATGCTACGCCCCCTTGCCTATTCCCCTGAGTGATCAGTAAACTCTGATGTGTGTTCATCCATTCCCGGTGATCGAAGCGTCCAGCGTACTTCACGAGATTCTGAATGCCTGACCCATCGGGCGTGCTCAAATTCCTGACGGTGTTCGTCGCGGGCGCTGCGGCGCTCTCGGGGGGCAGTCGGCTCGCCTTTGCGGAACCGGCTCCCGCCGTGCTGAACTCCGTATTCCCGGCCGGGGGACAGCGGGGCACTTCGGTTGAGGTCGCCGTCGAGGGGGCGGGGATCGATGGGGCCGATCGGTTGCTCTGTAGCGAACCGCAGATCGTGGCAAAACGCCTTGCGCCCGGGCGGTTTCAAATCACCATTCCTGAAAACGTTCGAACCGGCAGTTACGATGTGCGGGCTGTCGGAGCGTTTGGAATTTCGTCTCCCCGTACATTCGTCGTGGGTCGGCTTCGCGAACAGGCCGAGTCTCAACCCAACGACAATCCTGCGGATGCCGAGAAAGTCGAACTGGATTCCACTCTCAATGGGAGAATTGAGAAAGCAGGCGACGTCGATTGCTACCGATTTGAAGCGCGCAAGGGACAGCGTGTTGTTGTCGACTGTTTCGCCGACCGGATCGATTCGCAATTGAGAGCGGTTGTCGATGTGACAGGCCCTATGGGAACACGCGTCATGGCGGCTCGGGAATCGCCGCGACTGGATCCGGTGATTGATTTTGTCTCCCCTGAATCGGGTGAGTATTTCGTGCGGATTCACGACCTGTCGTTCGCGGGGGGAGCCAACCATTTCTACCGACTGGAGATCGATACCGGTCCTCGTTTTGAGTATGCCGTACCAGCGGTGATCCAGGCGGGAGTGGCGACGCGCGTGGCGGTGTACGGGCGAAATCTGCCGGCGAATCCGTTGTGGATCGATGTCACGGCCCCGGCGGGAGATCCGGACGCCTTGGGACTGCGGCTGGCGGCGACTCAATTTGATGCGGATCTGCTGGCCTGTCATCTGCCCGACGGCAACGCCCCCCTGCCCCTCGCTGTGACCGACGTTGCTGTCCGCGGAATCGGACGTGAACACCGGACTCAAGGGAATCCGTTCCCCATCGACGCACCGTGCGAGGTCGCCGGTCAGTTGATCCAGGGGGACGAACAGGCGTGGTTCGAATTGACCGCCAGGAGCGGTGAGGTTTTCTGGCTGGAAGGCTTCGGCGAGCGGATCGGCTCGCCGGTCGATCTCGATCTGGTTGTGCTGGATGCCACCGGTGAAAACGAACTGGCGCACTTCGGGGACGCGGTGGAAAATCCGGGCGGTTACCGGCTGCCGCTGGCGCACAGCGACCCTGCCGGTCGATGGGTGGCCCCAAATGACGGCCGATTTCTGGTGATGCTGCGGAACCTGACGGGGGGATCCCGCGATGATCCCCGTCGGACCTACCGCTTGAGCTTCCGACGCGAGGAGCCGGACTTTCATCTCGCGGTCGTGGCCCGGCGAAAAGACCAGCCGGCGTCATTGCAGGTCGGACTTGGTGGCAGGGAATCGCTCGAAGTCATCGTGATTCGCCAGCGTGGAATGCGGGAAGCGGTTCGCGTGACCGCGAACGGTTTGCCCGACGGGGTCGAGTGTCCGGAGATCTGGATTGGTCCCGGTGCCAACCGCGGGACGCTGGTGTTTTCGTCGAGTTTGAATGCCGCTTTGGAGACTGCGAAGATCACGGTCATGGGGACCGCAGAGATTGGTGGTCGGTCTCGGTCGCGTCGCGCTCGGGGAGGAACCATGATCTGGGCCGGCCAGCCGCTCCCGTCCGGTAGGCTGACGGGGGACGTGATGCTCGCCACCGGTGCGGTCTCTCCCGTTCGACTGACGGCGACCGCGTCGCAGGCCGTTGTCTCGCAAGAAGGGGCTCTCGACATCGCGGTGGAAGTGGAGCGGACGAATCCGCGGATCGCGCGACCAGTGTCCCTGGTGGCGGCGAGTTTACCGCCAGAAGTCACATCCGAAATCGCGACAGTGGCCCCCGGAGCAAAACTTGGCTGGATCAGCTTTCAGATACCGCCGCAGCTCGCACCGGGGGACTATTCGCTCGCGCTCGTCGGCGAAACCCAGGCGATACCCGTCGGGGCCGCGGCCGACGCGCAACCCCTTGCCGTCACTGCCGTCAGTAACGCGGTCTCCTTCCGAGTCGAGGCATCGCGGATCGCGCTGGGGGTGGATGCGAGCGGTCCGGTGAAGATCGGTCGCGGCAAGGTGATCCAGTTGAACTTCTTCGCTGAGCGCAAACATGGGTTCATCGGAAAGACACACGTGGAACTGGTCGCCCCCGGGGGCGTGACAGGACTGCGCGGGCGGGGGGTGACGCTGGTGGGGCAGTCCGATTCCGGCGTGATTCAAATCATCGCGAACGAAGACGCACCATTGGGGCAGCAGCCGTTTCTGCGCCTCGAAGCGGTCGGGACGGTTGAAGATCGTCCCACGTATCGCGCCACACGACCGTTAAAGCTGGAGATTGTCGAGTGAAATCCCAGGATGAGATTCCCACCGCGTCGCGGCACGATCGCCCGTTGTTGCTGCTACCGGTCGTAAGTCTGCGGATCGTGCTGGTGTGTACCGCGGTCGCCTTCTCGATCGGAGTTCGAGCCGCACACGTTGTCGCGGAAGTGACAACTGTAGATTCCGACCAAATCGCCTTCACAACCGATGTCATGCCGGTGTTGACGCGACTCGGCTGCAATAGTGGCGGCTGCCACGGGAAGTCGACGGGACAGAACGGCTTCAAGCTGTCGCTGTTGGGATATGAACCCGAGCAGGACTATGGATCGCTGGTGGGGGAAGCGCGGGGACGCCGGCTGTTCGCCGCCGCTCCCGAACAGAGCCTGCTGTTGAGAAAATCGGTGGGATCCGTGCCGCACGGTGGTGGAAAACGGACCGAGCCGGGGTCCGAGGAGTATCTGGTGCTGGCACGTTGGATTCAGCAGGGAGCGACACCTCCCAGTGCGAGCGATCCCACCATCGCGTCGTTACGCGTTGAACCCGAGCGTCTGGTCTTCGCCGCCGATCAGGACGAACAGCCTCTGAAAGTCACGGCGACGTTTTCCAACGGCAGCCAACGAGAGGTGACCCGGCTGTCGGTCTTTCAAAGCAATGAACCCGATATTGCCGACGTGTCGGAAACGGGGATCGTTCGCAAGCAGGCACGGAGCGGGCAGATGGCCGTGATGGTCCGGTTCGGGGACCAGATTGCCGTCGTCCAGGGAACAGTTCCATTTCGGCGAACCAGTAAGGACGAAGCCACGGGGAAACCCGTCGCCAACGATTCCGATCCCCGTGCGAGCGGAAATCCCGAGATCGACCGGCTGCTGATTCGGCAGTGGAATCGACTCGGCTTGGAACCGTCACCGGCCGCGAGTGACACCGAATTCATCCGCAGGGCGACGCTCGACATTTGCGGCACATTGCCGACCCGTCTGGAAGTCGCGAATTACGTCGCGGACCGGGCCACCGACAAAAAGTCACGCCTGATCGATCGACTGTTGGAACGGCCGGAATACGCCAGTTATTTCGCTCTGAAGTGGGCGGATATCTTGCAAAATCGTGGGCGGGGGTACAGCACCAGTCGGCAACGGCCGGGGACGGCGCTGTTTTCCGCCTGGATTCGCGAGTCGATCGCGAGCAATATGCCGTATGACCAATTCGCGACCGAGATTCTCACCGCCTCGGGAAGTCAGGAAACGAATCCGGCGACGGTGTGGTACCGTTCGGTCCGCACGACCGAGAATTACGTCGAGTCGGTTTCACAAGCGTTTCTGGGGGTGCGGGTACAGTGCGCCCAGTGCCATCATCACCCGGCCGAACGCTGGAGCCAGGCGGATTACTTCGGCCTCGCCGCGGTCTTTGGACGAGTCGGTCGAAAAGGGGGTTTCGCGGACGCGGAAGTCCCCACGAGTGAGACGATTTTTCTGGCGGATGTGGGAAACGTCACCCATCCGCGGACCGGCGAGTTGATGCGGCCCAAGCCACTGGGAGACGAACCGTTCGCGATTTCCCGCTATGAGGATCCCCGGCGGAGTCTCGCGCGGTGGATGACCGCTCCCGAGAATCCGTTTTTCGCGCGGACGATGGTGAATCGCCTGTGGGGGCATTTTCTGGGTCGGGGCATCATTCATCCGATTGACGATTCGCGCAGCACCAATCCCCCCAGCAATCCCGAGTTGCTCGACGCGGTCGCCCGGGAATTCGTCAACAGCAGGTATGACGTGAAGCAACTGATTCGCCAGATTTGCAATTCGACGGCGTACGGAAGAAGCGCGGTTCCGACCGACGGCAATCGGAGCGACCTGCAAAGCTACGCGCGGTACTATCCCCGCCGGTTGCCTGCGGAAGTCCTGCTGGATGCGATCAGTCAGGTGCTTGAGGTGCCGACGACGTTTTCCGCCGGCGGAGCGGCATTTCCTCTGGGAACGCGGGCGATGGATCTGCCGGACGAGGCGGTCCCGAGTCACTTTCTCGACATTTTCGGCAGGCCGGGACGCGGGTCGGCGTGCGAATGCGAACGCGTCGACTCACCGGCACTGGGACAGATGCTGGAACTCGTCAGCTCGGCGGAGATTCAGGAAAAACTCGCGCACCCCAACGCGACGCCACAGCGCCTGGCGGGGAATGGCCGTCCCGGGGCGGACAATGTCCGCGAGATCTTCGAAACGCTATACGCGAGAAGCCCGACGCCGCAGGAACTGGCCACCGCGCTGGAGTTTCTGGGCGAGTCGACTGACGCCCAAGAGGCGTATCGGTCGCTGGTCTGGACGTTGTTGGCGACCAATGAGTTCTTGTTCAATCATTGAACGAATGGACCCCGATGAAGATTGTGAAGGCGATGACACTTGTGACAACTGCGGTTCCGACTTCTGGATCCCTCCCGTGACTCGAATGCTGACTCGACGACGATTGCTGGAACTGGGAGCCCCCATGCTGGGACTGGGGCTGGCCGACATCCTGCGGCTGCGGGCCGTGGGATCGGAAGGGACCACCGCACAGCGCCCCGTCGCAGTCGACGGTGGAGTCCCGCGCAAACGGCGGGCGGTGATTGTTTTTTGGACGCACGGCGGAATGAGCCAGCAGGACACGCTGGATCTAAAGCCGGAGGCACCGGCGGAGTATCGGGGGAATTACCGTCCGATCGCGACATCGGCTCCCGGAGTCGAGATCACTGAAAAGTGGCCGCGGATCGCCCGCGTGATGGATCGGTTGTCGATTGTCCGTTCGGTCAACCACGAGAACGGGATTCACGCTCCGTCAGCGCATTGGATGCAGACTGGATTTTTCGGGCCGACCCTGGCTCGGAACGCGCCACAGAAACCTTCGTTCGGATCGGTGATCTCGCGCGCCATGGGGGCGGGAAATCCGCACATGCCGGCGTATGTGGCGGTGCCGAAGGCAGAGGCGTTTGGCTATCAGGGGGCACTGTACCTGGGGGCGGCGTACAATCCGTTCGAGGTCAACGCCGACCCGAACGCGGCGGAGTTTCGTGTGCCGAACCTATCTTTGCCGAAGGGACTGGCGGTCGGCAGCGTGCAGGCCCGGTCGAAGCTGCTCAAGAAGTTTGACACATTACGGCGAGACGTAGATTCCACCGGAGTCCTCGCGGGGCTGGACAGCTTCAAGACCCAGGCGCTGGAGATGGTGACCGGTGACGCGGTTCGGGACGCGTTTGATTTGAGCCAGGAAGATCCCGCGTTGCGGGACCGGTACGGTCGTCACCTGTATGGGCAAAGCGCACTGCTGGCAAGGCGGTTAGTCGAAGCCGGGACCGCCTGCGTCACGATCAACACCGGCTATTGGGATCATCACGACAACATTTTCACCGGGCTGGAAGAGCAGCTCGCCCCCATGGATGCCGCCATCGCGACACTGGTCGAAGATCTGGAAACGCGGGGGATGCTCGACGACGTGGTGATTTATTCTGCCGGGGAATTCGGACGCACGCCGCTCATCAACGGGCATGCGGGTCGCGATCACTGGGCGAACTGTTTTTCGGTGCTGATGGGAGGTGGCGGGTTGCGGGGTGGCAAAACAGTGGGAGAAAGCGAAGCCTGGGGAGGAAAAGTGCGAGAACGGCCCGCCAGTCCGCACGATGTGTTGGCGACGTTGTACCACGCGCTGGGAATCTCACTCGACACGCACTACCACGATGCCTCGGGGAGACCGGTGAGCATCGTGGGGACAGGGAAACCGATCACGGAATTGACGTCGTGATGCTGGCTCGCTCCCCCGTCAGTCAGCGACCCGCGGTTACAGCTTCCTGACGGACGCGGCTCTGCGATATGATCGTAGGACAGTCCCGATGGACCATCACCCCCGATCTGCGCCGCTTCCATGCCCGGTTCAACACGCCCCCCATATCGATTCCTTATTGCCGCGCTGCTCTTCGCGGCGGTCGCGGATGCGGCGGTGCGCACGTTCCTGGCGAATTCCCAGGGGACACCCACCCCGCGAGTCTGCGTCGATTGCGATCCGATGCTCGGGACGATCGCGCGGGAGTCGGCCGAGGAATCCGCGACGACCGGGGTCAATGCCTCATGCGACCCGTCAGAATCTCAAGCTGCGTGCGACGTGCTTCTGGTGAATCCGCACTGATCGTGGCCTCACCCCACGCTTCCCGCGCGAACTGCCCGCAGGATTTCCTCGATCTCGTTGGCCACCGCGACCGGTCGGTTCGCGAAGGGGGTTCGTTCGACTCCATGCTTGAGCAAGTCGTCGCGTGAGTGCGCGTCCCCCGCGTGGTACGCGACCGTCGCCGTCGGGTCTTTGAGCTGATGTCCGGTCAGAATGCAGACCACCCGTTCGCCCGGCGCGATGGTCCCTTCCCGACGCAACAGCCGCGCGCCCGCGACACTTGCCGCGCTGGCCGGCTCGCAGCCAAACCCGCCGGCCCCGATCTGCGCCTTCGCGTCGAGAATTTCCTGGTCAGTTACCCGCCGAACCACGCCGTCACACACGTCGAGCGCGCGGAGCGCCTTCTTCAAATTGACCGGTCGGCTGATCTGAATCGCGGTCGCCAGCGTTTCGGCTCGTTTGCCGCTCGCATCCAGCTCGGCGTAGAAGCCGTCGATCAACGCCTGATCGACCTGACCGCCGTTCCAACGCGAACCGCGCCGTTCATAGAGTTCATAGAGTGTGTCGGATCCCGCCGCGTTGATAACCGCCAGCCGCGGGAGTTTCTGAATCAGTCCCAACTGCTTGAGTTCCGACAGCGCCTTGCCGAACGAACTCGAATTCCCCAGATTCCCGCCCGGGACAACGATCCAATCGGGAACCTCCCAGCCGAGCGATTCCAGAATCCGGTAGATGATTGTCTTCTGCCCTTCCAGACGAAACGGATTGACGCTGTTGCAGAGGTAAATCCCCTCGCGCTGGCAGACCGCCTGAACCTGGCGCATCGCGTCGTCGAAGTCTCCCCGGATTTGTACGGTCAGCGCGCCGTAGTCGAGCGCCTGCGAGAGTTTGCCGTAGGAAATCTTGCCACTGCCGACAAACACCACAACCCCGAACAAGCCCGAAGTTCCCCCATAGATTGCGAGCGAGGCACTCGTATTGCCCGTCGAAGCGCAAGCCGCCTGTTTCGCGCCGGTCATTCGCGCGTGGGTCGAGGCGGCGGTCATGCCGTTGTCTTTGAAGCTTCCCGAGGGGTTCAAACCTTCGTACTGCAACAGCACGGTCCCTTCGGGCAGATCGCAATACCGGGCGACTGCGTTGGAACTTTTGAGTTGCGTCTGACCTTCGCCGATCGTGACGATTTGTTCATCCGGAGCGAACGGCAGCAATTCGCGAAATCGCCAGACCCCGCTGTAGGAGAGCGGGTTCAGCCGTTCACTCCAGCGAGCCTCGAATTCCCGCAAAGAACCGGGAACGCGGGCGCGGGACCAGTCGTAGTCGACATCGAGCAGATCTCCACACCGGGAGCAGCGGGTCAG
Organism: Planctomicrobium piriforme; assembly: GCA_945860955.1. GTDB lineage: Bacteria > Planctomycetota > Planctomycetia > Planctomycetales > Planctomycetaceae > UBA10511. The sequence continues at coordinate 15,664 of CAMATH010000035.1, read as the reverse complement.
CACTTCACTGATGGAAAAGGTCGAACCGCAGGTGGTGTTGAGACAGCGTTGAAAGGCGATTTCGGAGGAGCGCATGGTGGGACCGGGTGGAAGGCGGGAAACCGTGGTTGTAGCAGTCGGAGGTGAAGTGTGCCAATCGCGAATACCGTTGAGATTCCCGGCACGGGCGAGTCATTGAAATCAACGCCGCGACAATTGTCCCGCCCGTTAGTGGCCGATCTTCCCGGTCAGACGCTAGGATCTCGCCGCGACGGTGGATTGCGGGCCCCGTGCGATTTCGTTCCGCTGAATGGTCATTGCTGGATTCGTGCTCACTCATGTCAACCACGCCTGTTGAAGATCTCGTTCCCGACGACGTCATTCCGCATCGCAATCTCCCCCCGTTGCGGTATCGCGATTTGCCGGAGGCTCCCGTCTGGACGAAGCTCGTCGGGCCGAGCGTGATTCTGGCCGGTTTGGCGTTGGGTTCTGGCGAGTTCATCTTCTGGCCGTACATCACCTACCGGAGCGGTTTTGTTTTCTTCTGGGCCTGCATGCTCGGGGTGATCACGCAGTATTTCATCAACCTCGAAATCGAACGCTGGACCCTGGCGACGGGCGAAAGCGCGATCACCGGTTTCTGTCGACTGAGTAAGCTGTGGGCACCGGTAATGTTGTGCCTCAACATTCTTCCGTGGATCTGGCCTGGCTGGGCGACCGGCGCCGGTAAGCTGTTGAGCTGGCTCTTGTTTGGAGCCGAAGCGAAGGCGCTGGTTGTCGCCGCGCCGCTCCTGTTTGGCGGCGTTCCTGAACTCCCCGAAACGGTGCGTGACCAGGCGGTCGTCGCGTCGAACGAATCGACTGGCCAGAACGAACTTCACTGGACCGGAGCGATCTCGCCTGAACAGGAAGCCGCGTTGCGGGGAGTCAGCGACGAAGAGTCGTGGTCGAAAGGAATCGACGCGATTGTGGTGAAAGCCCGGAAAACAGGGGGAACGGAGCTGGTCACGAAGTACGTGAACTGGATCGCCATTGGAACACTCCTGTTGATTGGCGTCGTGCTGACGTCCAGCCCGGTAGTTTACAACACGGTCGAGAGACTGCAGTTCTGGCTGGTGATGCTGATCGTCGCCAGCGCCTGCATCCTGGGGATATTGTTCATCAAACCGTACGCGATCTGGGCGATGCTGCGGGGAATCGGCAACCTGGGGGAAATGCCGGGACCAGAGTCGGGATTGGAGACGATGGCACTGCTGGGGGCACTGGCGTTCGCGGGCGCGGGGGGGACGATGAACCTGGGGCAGAGCAATTTCATCAAAGACAAGGGATACGGAATGGGCAAGTACATCGGCCGCATCACCAGCCCGATCACCGGAAATGAAGAAGCGATCGCCGACGTTGGATACCACTTTCGCCACACTCCAGAAAACATGACCCGCTGGCGGGCCTGGTGGCGGGCCGCCAACATGGAGCATTTTTTCAGCTTCTTTCTGACCTGCGTCGCGTGCCTCGTGCTGCTGTCGCTGCTCGCCTATTCGCTGTTTTACAACGAAGCGGGCCAACTTCGCCCCGAGGCGGCGAATTTTGGTGAAGACATGAACTTCATCTGGGGTGAGGCGAACCTCATCCAGGCCGGCTTTTCGTCCCCCCTGGTCGGCCAAGTTTTCCGAACCGTGTTCTTCGTGATGGGGATGGCACTCCTGCTGACAACCGAACTCGGCGTGCTGGATGCCACCGTGCGGATTTCCACTGATATCATCAAAGTCAACTTTCTGCGCGATAACGCCAACTGGTCGCAGTCGCGGTTGTACTTCCTGCTGTTGTGGGCCGAGATTGCCATCGGTACGGGAATTCTCCTTGCCGGTGAGTACTATCCCCAGTTTCGCCAGCCCATGTTCCTGTTGAAAACCTCAGCCGCCATGAACGGCGGCGTGATGTTCATTTACTCGGTGATTCTGCTCTATCTCAACAACAAGATTCTGTCCCGCAGCCTCTCGATGAGTCCGCTGCGATTTGTCGCCATGGTGTGGGCGTGCGGTTTCTTCGGCTACTTCACCCTGCTGGCGGTGAAATACGAAGTGGTCCCTTGGATTGTCTCTACTCCGGTCGACTGATCCGAATCCGCCTCTTGTCAATATGCGGTGCCGGCGGTGAGACCCGATCCACGTCGGGGAGCGCGGGGAGAGTCGCCGTCTCTGCATCGACCACTTCCGAATCGTCCTCCTCGACGCTGACAGCGGTCAGCTTGGGAGTGCAACGCTCGATCAGATATCCCAGCGGTCCAGCGAGAAGCGCGGGAGTCAGAACCAGATCCGAAACGGACGCAGCGGCCAGCAACACCGCCATCAGCCACCCGAATCGGCTGATCAACACCAGATCACACGGATACAGCACAATCAATCCGCAGCTCACAATCAGGGTCGTCTGCCACATCGCCGGGCCGCAGTGACCCAACGCTTGCGCGACCGCCTCGGCCCGGGTCTTCCCCTGCTGAATTCCCTGGCGGAACCACGTCACCAGGTGCAGCGTCCCGTCAATCGTGATGCCGAGCGCGATCGACGCGGTCACCGTGGAACCAATGTCGATTTGCACCCCCATCCACGAAATCACGCCAAAGACAGCGACGATCGGCAACACGTTGGGGATCATCGCGAGCAGACCGGCGACCGGGTGTTTCAAGACAAACATCACCACAATCGCGATGCTCAGGAACGCGCCAGCGAAGCTGATGACAAAGCTGTTCAGGAGCTGATCCTGCGTCGCCAGGAACAGCGGAACCAGGCCGGTGACCAAATGGCTCGCGTAGGGTCGATACTGGCGGTCCGTTTCCTGTTCCGGAAGCTTTTCGGCACTCGCCCCCGAAGCAGAACTGAGAATCGTACTGCAGATCCCGTCGATCTTGGCTTGCAGGTCGCCGTAATGCAGGTTCGACAAGACGGCGACCTGTGCGGTGATCCGCCACAGTTCGTCCCCTTCGGCGTTGAAGTCGGTGGCGGTCGGGCAAGTCGCCAATAACGCGTCGGTCCCCGGGTATTTGCCAGCTTTGACCCGGCTCTCGATCACACGCGACTGGGTCGCGTAACGTTGCTGTTGGCGTTTGCGAGGTCCGGAATTGTCGGTCGGTTGCTCGAAATCGGGGAGAAAGTCGCTCAGTGACAGTGCACCGCTCACATCCGAAAGCAGGCGGATCTCGCTTTCAATCGACCGCACCAGTTCACGACGTTCGAGGAACTTCAATTCGAATTGCGCCTCGCGATCGAATCGCACAATCACGTCGACGGGGACCACGCCTCCCAAGTTCTCTTCAATGAACGCGTAATCCTGAAACGTTCGAGTGTGTTCGCCGAAATAGCGGACGACTTTAGTTTCGGTCTCGAATTTGTACAGTCCCAAAGAGCAGCCGATCGCGGCCAGCAGACAGACGGTGCTGACAGCCATGTGGTGCTTGGCGACCCAGGCTGCCAAACCGTGCCAGAACGAGTTGTCCAACTCTTCCTCAGCAGGAGCTTTGGCGGGAAACAGCATCATCAGGGCCGGCAAACCGACCAAAGTGATCACCAGCGAAATCGCAGTTCCAATCGACGAATAGATGCCAAAATCACGGATCGGCGACAGGGAACTTGTGCAGAGCGATGCCTGACCGATGATGGAGGTGACTCCTGCCCAGAGTACGGGGACATAGGCGGTCCGAATGGAGTGGGCGACGGCGGTTTGTTTGTCGACGGCGGCCGCATGCCGCCAGTAATTCGCGATGTGAACCGCCACCGACAGCGTGGTGACCAGCAATAGTGTCGGCATCGTGACGAGAACCATGTTCATCGGCGCGCCGACCGCGGGGACGAGCGCCAGCGACACCAGAGCCGTGTAATACGAAACTCCCAGCACCACGACCGCCAACCGCCAACTCTTCAACATCCAGAGTGCGAACAACCCCCCCACCAGTCCCGAGAGCAAAAACAGCGAACGCTGATCGGGCCGAGTCGCGGGGGCCTGTGGATTCCAGGTCGCCTTCATCACTTCGGTATTGAGCGCGTGCCCCGCGACGGGACTGCCCGCCAGATGCAGCGCGCTAGCGGGGATGCCCGAATCCAATGCCGCCTTTTGCAGCCATTCCAGTGCCGCCCCGCGTTCCGCCCGGCCCGCTTCCGACAGGTACAACGCGACAGCCACCGGTGTCCCCGGCGTCTGGAAACAAGCTTCAATCACCGGCCGTTTCGCGGTCTCACCCGATTTCGATGCGATTTCCCCACCGATCGAGTCCAGCGACTCAATCAGGGTCTGAAACTCACCAACTTGCGAGATCTTCCAATGCATTCCCGGCCAGGTGACCACCAGATCGTGGGGTTCCATCACGGGCAACAGGGCCGCGAGTTCCGCGAGAGACGATTCGGCTGGAGGGCCGTTTTCGTCGGCGGTCTCCTCGCCGTCAACACCGACCGGAGGTGGTTCTCCAGCCGGGTCCAATTTCGCGACCAATGGAGCCTCTCCCAGTGCGGAACTCCCCGCGTCGGCCGCCGCTTCACTTTCCAGTGTTTCCTGCGAGTCGGCGGTGGCGATCGACGCCGGCCGCACGACCACGTTGAGTTGCAACTTCTCCTTCGCGAGCGATTCGATCGTGCGGATCAGCCGTTCCCGGCGGTCTCGCCCTTCGTCTGTGAGTCGAATCCGGACCGGTCCCCGCCCCACCAGCACCCCTGTCACCCGAGCGATCGACTCTTCCATCGGGATCTTGTCCGAATGGATCTGAGCGATCAAATCGTAGGGGGTTCGCACACTCTCGAAGTAGGGAGACGCTCCCCGTCGACGGCCACTCGGGTCGAGCGTTCCACGCACTTTGCGGGCCAGCCGATCGATTCGCGGATCGTCCAGTCGACTTCCATCCCACGAACAGAGGACCGCGTCGTCGGTTGAGAAATGTCGCTCGGCGAATTCATACGCCCGCCACTGCGGGTCGTTATGGGGAATCCACTGATGCACCTCATTTTCGAGGTGCAAAGATTTGAGGGACCAGAGCGCCCAGGGGACGAACAGCAGCATCCCGAACACCACCCACAAGGCGACGCTGTTTCCCCAGCGATCCCGTCGTTCGAGGTAATCTGGCATCGGGCTGTCTGCGATCCTATCGCGAATTCAAGGAGCATCCTCACTCCAGATCAGGCGGCATCGCCCGACCTGCGCGTCTCCCAGGAGGAACCAGCGGTCCAGACTCGCGGGGCGCAATCCAAGTCGAGAGTTATAAACCGGGGCGGGCCAGTGAGTAAAGACGGACCGGGCAATTTGGTGTATCCGCACCTTTTGAATCCGACTAGATTACCGACAGCAGTCGTGCCGACACCGGACCCGACAGACGGACGCCATTCTCTCTTTTTGCAGCGACTTGACAGGACCATGGCCGAGGATTGGGATTTCTACATCGCCCCCGTGGATGAACAGGCGGCGTCGATTTTTGTGAATCTGGGAATGGCCGAAGCGGCTCCCGATTCGACCCGACTTCGCCTGCTCCGCGTCGCGATTCCCATGCTGGCCCCCCGGGCGGATGGCCTGAGTGACGACAGCGAGACCGAAGCGCTGTACGCCGTAGAAGATGCTCTGTTCACCGCCGTCGCCCGGGGACTGAACGCCCGGTATGTCGGTCGGATCACCAGCCAGGGGCGTCGCGAGTTCTTCTATTACGGCAAGTCGGCTGAGGGGTTTGACGCGGCGTTGCAACTGGTTCGTCCGAAATTCCCCAACTACGAAATCACGTGGCAGGACCAGGAGGACCGCGACTGGGCGCTGTATTTCGACCTGTTGTTTCCCAGTGAACTCGACATGCAGTCGATTCAGAACCGTCGGCTGGTGGATAAGCTCGCCGAGTCAGGAGATGACCTGTCTCAACCGCGCGACATCGACCACTTCGCCTACTTCCCGTCCCAGCACGCGCGCGAGCAGTTCCTCAAGGAAGTGGGAGGGGAGGGATTCAGCGTGAAGCTGACCGAAGCGAAAGAACCGGACGCGGAGTTTCGGTTTGGAGTCCAATTGACGCGTCGCGACCGGGTCGATCTGGAGTCAATCGACGGTTTGGCAATTGACTTGTTCGTGCGGGCGAGCGCCTGTGGCGGTGAATACGACGGTTGGGGCGCGCCCACGGTGACGTGAGCGAAAGTTCGGCCATTGTGTGCTGTTCCAACCGGAATGGATCCTCCGAAAAACACTCCAACCGAAACGGTCGCAGCAACTGTGGTTGCGACCCCTTGCCCAAAATGCACCTCAAGGTCTAGTTCGCCGTGATTCTGGGACGACGCGATCTCTTGGAGTCAATTCTCCGCTGGAGTTCGAGAAGCTGCTGATGAATTCGAGCGTGTCGGGTTGATTGATGGTTCGAAAGACCCAGCGGCCCCACATTTCCCGGCCATCCGGGTGGCTCATGCAGTAGTGGAACATGCCACCGACGCGAAGATCCATCTTCGCCTGCAGCATCGTCGATCCCTTCGGCCCAAACCATCGCAGGAGATGGTTTGCCACGGTCCAGGCGTCCCAGACCTTTTCGCGGGACGCGTTCATGACGTGGCTGATTGTGAATGGCGGTTCGTTGTCATCTCCAGCCGACATGCTTGCGACAAATTATGATCGGCGGGCATTTAGCGACTCCTTTTTTTGCGTGAAGAGGAAGTGGGTGGCGCAACCGTCTCGGATTGCAGTTCCTTGAGGTAGTCGTCGAGCCGGTCGAAGCTCATTTCCCAGAATGCGCGGTAGCGATCGATCCAGGTGGCGGCTTCCTTCAAGGGATTGGCGCGCAGCGTGCAGGGACGCATTTGAGCGGATCGTGAGCGTTCAATCAGGCCCGCTCTTTCAAGCACCTTCAGGTGTTTAGTAATGGCGGGCAGTGTCATCTGGAACGGTTCGGCCAACTCCTTGACAGGTGCTGAGCCTTTGGACAATCGCAGCAGGATCGCGCGCCGAGTTGGATCGGCAATCGCCGCGAACGTGAGACTCAGTTGATCGATCGACATGCTTCACCACCTGGTTAATAAACTGAATGGTAAAATATGAGTTGGCGGCCGGGAAGTCAACCCGTTTGTCGATGAATCCAGATCTGCGGTGAACGCAAAGCTCCGATCCAGTCGTAGACAAATGGAAACGTCGTATCGGGAGCAAACCGCGGCGCAGCCGCCCTCTCCCCGCGCGCGACCTGGCACAACAGACCGAACTCCACTGCGGGGAGAGGGGCCGGGGGTGAAGGGGACACCCATCGTCGCCAACGACTCCCTTTCGGGCGACGCCTTGATCGCGATTTCACCCGCATTGCCCGTCATTCGGCATTCGGCCACCTTCTCCCCGAAAGCGGGGAGAAGGATCCGATTCAAGCCGAGCTGCGTAACCCCCCTCTCCGCGCGCACCTGCGGAGGTTAGCCGCCGTCCTCCTTCATCCGCCTGCCGTCGTCGCGACATGTGGCGGACGGCGTTCCTACGACGCCGCGGTCTGGACATCTTCGGCAGAGTTGAGTGGAGACAGATTGAAACGGCGTTTCGGAAACAACTGCTCACACGACAATGACGTCAAAGAACGGGTCACGCTGATCCGACCCAACCGCCGGCTGCGCCGTCGGGCGCGACGCAGCAGGAGCGTCGTCGCGACAGGCCGTCCCTGGATTGCCGCCGCAATCCCGCGAACTCCCGGGGCTTGTCCCGTGTCGACATTCACTCGGATCAAACCATCCACTAGAATCCCGCCATGATTACCATCGTCGACTACGGAATGGGGAACCTGCGCAGCGTCCAGAAGGCGTTTGAGTCGCTGGGGGTCGCCGCTGAGATCGTCTCGCGACCGGAACAGGTCGCCCAGGCGACCAAACTCGTTTTGCCCGGTGTCGGGGCGTTTCGCGACGCGATCGCCGACTTGCGGAAGCAGGAGCTTGTCGAGCCGATCCTCGCGCATATCAACGCCGACCGGCCGTTTCTGGGGATCTGTCTCGGCTTGCAGTTGCTGTTCGACGTCAGTTACGAAGACGGCACATGGCCGGGGTTGGGGGTGATTCCTGGCGAGGTGGTCCGCTTCGACGACGTCGCCGACTTCAAAGTGCCCCACATGGGCTGGAATGAAGTCGTTACGCGGGGCGACTGTCCGCTGTTTCGCGAGATCCCCCCCGGTTCGCACTTTTACTTCGTCCACAGTTATTACGTCGTTCCGAAGTCCGACGATGTCGTCGTTGCGACGACCGACTACATCCATCCGTTCACTTCCGTCGTTCAGCGGGGGCGGATGTTCGCGACGCAGTTTCACCCAGAGAAAAGCCAGACCTGCGGATTGCAACTGCTGCGAAACTTCGCCGAGTTGTAGTCTGGTCCCCACGGTCGCCCCCCTCTCGGCACGTCTGTTCGCCCCGTCGCATATCGCCGGTTGACGTCCAACAGCCCGCTTCCCCAGATTTTCCACATTCCGAATTCGATGCTCACACTTCTACCGGCGATTGATCTCCGCGGCGGCCGTTGCGTTCGTTTGAAACAGGGGGACTATGCGCGCGAGACGGTTTTTGGTGACGATCCCGCAGAGATGGCGGCACGCTGGCAGGCAGAGGGGGGCGAACGGCTACATCTGGTCGATCTGGACGGGGCCAAGGCGGGTCGACCGGTCAATACCGAGGCGATCCGCGCGATCGTCAAGCGGCTTCACGTTCCCTGTCAGTTGGGGGGCGGCATTCGTGACGAGGCGTCAATTCGACTGATGCTCGAAGACGTGGGAGTCGATCGGGTCATTGTCGGGACGCAAGCACTCAAGCAGCCCGAGTGGTTTCGCCAGATGGCCGAACAGTTTCCCAATCGGCTGGTGCTGGGGATTGACGCCCGCGACTCGATGGTTGCGACCGAGGGTTGGCTGGATGTTTCCAAGACGCCGGCTTTGGAAATGGCGAAGCAGTACGCCGACATGCCGCTGGCGGCGCTGGTCTACACCAACATCGCGAATGACGGAATGATGCAGGGGGTCGACGCGGCGACCATCGCCGACATGGAGCAACTGGCACACCTGGGGTTTTCGGTGATCGCTTCGGGTGGGGTGACAACGCTGGACGACGTGCGGAATCTGGTGTCTGCGGGGAAGCGCGCACCGACATTGAATGGCGCGATTATCGGTCGTGCGCTCTACGAGGGGACGATTCAACTGCCCCAGGCGCTGGATGTCGTCCGCGGCGTTCGGTAGGGAACGCTGGGACCGGCGCGGGGTGCTGGTGCCGCGCTCAGAAATTGAGAACAAGAAATTCGGAATTGTGGCTTTCCTCGATTCCCGCTTTGTGCTTAGAATCGATCTCGTCCTTGTAATCACGTCCTCTTCTCCGCGCTGACGAACACTCGATTTCTGCCAGTGCGATTTGCGCAAGGCGAAGATTCCATGCTGCATTTCTCGTGCGACTCGTGCGGTCAACCACTCGATGATCAGAGATTCGTCGTTCGACTCGAAGTCTTTCCGGCGTTTGAACCCGCCGAGGTGAGCGAGGCCGATCTCGACGTCGATCATCTGCAGGAGATCGCCGCTGAGCTGACCGAACTCGAATTCTCTGGTGAAGAACTGGAGGAACTGCATTCGCAGACGTTTCGGTACGATCTCTGTCCCCGTTGCCATTCACAGTATGTGAAGGATCCCCTCCGCCGGGACGCGCTGCGACGGCTGAACTTCAGCGAGAATTGAAACTCACCGGGCGATGGTCAAACCTCAATCCGCCTCACAACGCCCGCCGCGCGGCGCGTTTCGCGACCCGGCTCGATGGCGGCGGATTCTGACCGGGACCGCGCTCGTTGCCCTCGTCGCTTGGCGATTGTGGTCGGCGGCGAGAGAGCCCGGACCGGTGTCGCCACCACCCGACAAGGCGGGGCGTTCTCCCGAGACGACCAACTCCGCGCCACTTGACGAACCGACCCGCCAGGCAACCGAGCATTCCTCACCGGCGACTCCAGCCGAACCTTCCGGTGAGTCAAAAGTCGTCCAGGTTCGACGAATTGTCGACGGGGATACGCTGCTGCTGAAAGACGGCACCCGCGTTCGCATGATTGGGATCGACACTCCCGAAACCAAACGGGAAGGAACCGCCATCCAGCCATTCGGTCCCGAGGCGTCCGCGTACACCCAGCGGGCGATCGAACAGGGACGGATCACGCTGGTCTTCGATGGCGAACGGCTCGACAACTACGGTCGAACGCTGGCGCATGTCTACGTGGGGGACCGCTTCCTCAGTGAAGAACTGATCCAGCAGGGACTGGCTCGGGTGCTGTACAACCATCCTTACAGCGACGCGATGAAAGATCGCTTTCGCGCCGCCGAAAATGCCGCAAAACGCGAGAAAAAGGGGATCTGGAGTCTGCATCAGCCCGAGAAGAAAAAGGGGACCGGAGGCAAACCCGCCCCATCGGGCAAGTCGCGCGGGCAAACGCAGGATTTTTGAGACGCCCGGCGCGGAACCGGCGAGTCGGTCGCCGACTTTGATTTCGAATACCGCGGGGATCCTGTGAGTGTCACCGAGCCGCGCCCGTCAGGAAGCGGAATTCGTTGACCGCTTCCTGACGGGCGCGGCTCGGTTTCGACGCCACATTGACTGTCCAAAATCCCTCAAAGTTCGTTGACATTCTCCCGTCCCAACCGGGAAGATGCCGGGTTATGCCACCACCAGGAAAGAAACCACAACGCCCCAACCGCCCCGAAGGTGCGGGAAAAGGGGGGCGTCCCAGCGTCAATCGACCGCGCGGCAAGGCTCCGGTCGCGCCCGGGCTGTTACGCGTCCGACGAGTCGACGGCAATCGCTACGCGCTGTTGCCCCCCGCGTGCGCGTTCGAGCGCGAGGAAGATCTCGACGAAGTTCGAAAGATGATCGCTGGCGGTGAGCCCGAGATCGCCCGCGACGAACTGCTTTACCTCGTCGCGGACTGCCGGGGGTTTCTCGAAGCGCACAACCTGCTCGGCCAACTCGCGCTCGAAGACGAAGACATCGCGCTCGCCCGCGGACATTTCGGCTTTGCTTACGAAATTGCTCTCCAGAGTCTCGGAAGTGCGTTCCAGGGGATTCTGCCCGCCGGCCGCGAGTACAATCGCGAATTCTTCCTGGCCGGGCGCGGCGTGGCACGCTGCCTGATCTCTCGCGGTAAGCGGGAAGAAGGCCGCGAGATTCTTAAAAAAATGGCCAAGTTCGATCCCCGAGAGCCCGATGTGAAGGCGCTGCTCGACGAACTCGACGAGCAAGACCGCACCGGCAATCTGCCGCCGGTGGTTCCCTTAGTGGATGAAGATGACGACGACGACTCCGACGACGAGTGACGCCCCCGCAGACGCCGACCGGAGACTGCTCAACGACCTCACCCGGCGCGAATTGGAGGAGTGGTGCGTCTCGCAAGGGGCTCAGAAGTTCCGTGCCGACCAGATTCGCAAGTGGATCTACGGGAAACGGGTCAACGACTGCGACGCGATGACCGACGTCCCCGCGCCGCTGCGCAAGGCGCTGGCCACGGAATTCGCGATCTTCTCTTCGACCATCTCAAAGCACCAGAAGTCGGTCGACGGCACCGAGAAACTGCTGGTCAAGCTGCGCGATGGCGAACACGTCGAATGCGTGCTGATGCGGGAAGACGACCGCCGAACGATCTGCATCAGCACGCAGGTCGGCTGTGGGATGGGCTGTGTGTTCTGCGCCAGTGGGATGCTCGGACTCACCCGGAATCTCTCGACGGGTGAGATCCTCGAACAGGTTTTGCACCTCGACCGGTTGCTCTCGCCGCTGGAACGAATCACGAATGTGGTCGTGATGGGGATGGGGGAACCGTTGGCGAACCTGGCGAATCTGCTGCGGGCGCTGGAATCGCTGGAGGAGAAGGGGGGGCTGGGGATGTCGACCCGTCGGGTGACGATTTCGACCGTCGGCCTTCCCGACAAGATTCGCGAACTGGCAAAGATCGACAAGTCGTACAACCTGGCGGTGTCGTTGCACGCTCCCAACGACACATTGCGGAATGAACTGGTTCCGGTGAATTCCAAGATCGGCATTGAGGCCGTTTTGGCGGCCGCCGACGCGTATTTTGAAACCACCGGCCGGCGCGTCACATATGAATACGTCGTGCTGCGCGAGCGGAACGACGCACCAGAACAGGCGCGCGAGCTGGGGAAACTGTTGCGTGGTCGAAATGCCCATGTCAACCTGATTCCCATGAATTCGGTGTCCGAACTCCCCTACGCCGACCCCTTCGCCGAGCGCTTGCGGGAATTTGTCGCCATTCTCGAACAGAGTGGGGTGACCACCACCGTGCGAAAACGTAAAGGGGCGGATATCGACGCGGCGTGCGGGCAGTTGCGATTGCGGCAAGAGCTTCCCGTGCTGCCTCTGTAGGGGTTCAAACGGTCAGTCGCAGGTTCCGCCAAGTGGGAAATGTCGGTTTGGCAGCGACGACGCTCCGCGGCGGCGCTGCGGTTGTGCTTCCCGCGAAGCGGAACAACATGTCACGGGAGAATTGACGCCGCCGGCCTGCTGCGGTTACGCTGCTGTGTCCGGTTTTCTTGTCGCAAACACGATCGATGCGGTTTCCGGGGCGGGCCTGGTCCGCCGGTTGTCATCGGAGCGGTCGTCGTGGTTTCCCGTGAGTCTTCGATTTGATGTTTGCCCGTCTCGGGGATTTCGTCTCTCACCATTGGCGTTGGTTCCTGGCCCTGTGGGGGCTGGTGTTCCTCGCCGCTTTGGGACTGCATAATCGCTGGTACGACCCCGTGGTCGGCCCGGGCGTCGTTCCCAACTGGATAGATGTCGCACAGGATGGGGAATTCACGTTTCTTCCCGCCGACATGCAGAGTCTGGCGGGGGAACGCCTGCTGGCGGAGGCGTTTCCTGACGACCTGCTGAAAAGCAGCATCGTCGTCGTCGTACGGCGCTACCAGAACCCGCTTGATGAAGAAGATCGAGAGTTCATCCGCTCGGTTCTCGCCCCTCGGCTGGAACAGATCAGCGCCGAGCTGCTGAAAGATCCGTCGCTGGAGGTGAAAACACCCGACAACAAAACCGTCGGCCCCCTGCTGCTGAGCGAAAAGGGGGACGCGTGCGTTGTGGTGATGCCACTCAAGGAGGAGTTCCTCGCCTGGTCGAACAAACCGGTGATCGACCGGGTCGAGTCGCTGATTGGTACCGAGCTTCCCGCCGAATTGAACGCCGACCAGCGGCCGGTGATTCCCGCCGGCCTGGACCTGGCGATGAGCGGGTCGGCGACTGTGGGACGGGACATGCTGGTCGCCTCGCAAGAGAGCGCGGCGGCGACCGAGCGCTGGACCGTAGTGCTGGTGATTGTGCTGCTGGCGCTCATCTACCGCGCTCCCCTGCTGGCGCTGATCCCGCTGATCACCGTGATGGTCTCGGTCGAAGTCGCCCTGGCGATGCTGGTTCTGGTCACACAGATTCCGACCGCCTGGCTGGGAGGTCTGCACTACACGGTGTTTGTGGGGATGGAGGTTTACATTACCGTGGTCGTGTATGGGACCGGGGTCGATTACTGCCTCTTCTTGATCGCCCGCTACAAAGAAGAGCTCGACCGCGGCCATGGAATTCCCCGGGCGTTGTCCGAGTCGTTGGGAATGGTCGGGGCGGCGTTGACCGCCAGCGCGTTCACCGTCATCTGCGGCATCGGCATGATGGTCTTCGCCCAGTTCGGAAAATTCCGCGAGGCGGGGGTCGGAATCGGCCTGTCGCTCATCGTCGGATTCCTGGCCTCGCTGACACTCACCCCCGCCTTGCTGCGATTGATGGGCCGCGGAGCGTTTTGGCCTCATGCCCAGACCGAACGGATAGACACCCATGGCAGCCAAGGTTGGGGAACCCGGTTGATCAATCGGCTGATCCCCCGGAATCGTTTCCAGATCTTCTGGGACTATGTCGGTGACGCCGTCATCCGCAAGCCCGGGGTGATCCTCACCGCGAGCGTTCTGGTCATGTTGCCGCTGGCGACCGTTGGCTTCGTGTTGTACGACTACCTCAGTTACGGATTGCTCAGCGAACTCCCCCCGACCAATCGCAGTGTGGTCGGGGCAAAAGCCGTACAGGAACATTTTCCGGCTGGGTACGCCGGCCCCCTGACCATTCTGATTCATTCCGATGAAGTCGACTTCAACAGCACCGACGGCAAGGCGGCGTTGGAACATTTGTGCGAGGGATTGCGGGAGCGTAAGGATGAACTGGCGATTGCCGACCTGCGTTCCTTGCAGGAGCCGTTGGGTCTGCATACGAATCTGACGCCCGTACAACGGGCGGTCGGGCGAAAGAAGGCCGAGAAATACTACGTCAGCTCGGTCGATCAGTACGCGGGCCAGGTGACCCGGGTCGATGTGGTGTTTCGAACCGATCCATTCGATCGCGAAAGCATTCGGCTGTTGAACGAGGTCGAACTGCAAATCCGACGGTCACTGGCGGGACCACACGACCCCGAAGAGGCGGAACTGATCGCGCCGCTGACAAAAGCGAAGTTCTTCTTCGTCGGTCCGACGGGAAGCATTCGCGACTTGAAGACCGTCACCGATGGCGACCAGTGGAAGATCGACATTCTGGTTCTGGGGGCGGTCTTTTTGATTTTGCTCGCGCTGTTGCGAAAGCCGGGAATCTCGATTTATCTGATCGTCAGCGTCTTCTTCAGCTACTTCGCGGCACTGGGGGCGACGATTGTGGTCTTCTGGATGTGGGATCCGGCGAACTTCGCCGGCCTCGACTGGAAGGTTCCGATGTTCCTGTTCACGATCCTCATCGCGATCGGCGAGGATTACAACATCTTCCTGATGACCCGCATTGACGAAGAACAGAAACTGCATGGAGCGGTCGAGGGAATTCGCGTCGCGATGCGCAAGACGGGAACGATTATCTCCAGTTGCGGCATCATCATGGCCGGCACGTTTCTGTCGCTGTTCGCGGGGACACTGATCGGCCTGAAACAACTCGGATTCGCGCTCGCGTTCGGCGTGCTGCTCGACACATTCGTCGTCCGCCCGCTGTTGGTCCCCGCGTTCCTGGTCCTCCTCTATCGCGGCGGTTTCGGCCGATGGGGCCAGGCGATCGGTGGCCCGCTCGTCGAAGGGGCGACACCGCCGGTCGACACTACAGCCGACAAACCACCCCGCACGTAGGGTCGATTTCAATCCAGGCGGCACCGGCCGCGGCGATTTTGGGCTTACGAATCAAAACACCATCCCAGGTGAGCTTTTGGCACGTCCACCGGGGGCCCTGTGCGTCAACGGATGATGCAAAAAAACGCCCCTTTTTTGGGTTTTTCAAGACAATTAAGGTGATCGAAGCACCGGGTTGAAACCTCTCGAAGCCGCGTATCCTCCTCGCGACACGCCAACCGTGATGCGGTGCCATCGCGTGGTTCGGGATCTCACCGGTTACTTTGTCTTCCGCTCTGCCGTCCGCCGCAATCCGCGTGGGCCGGTGCAATGGCTCCGGAGTTGGAAACATCAGTTTTTTCGCCAGGTTTCGATTCACATGACAGCCGATGACGCCGTCGACCGATTGGAAGCGCTACGCAGCGGCGGGACGGCGCCGCAGGGGCTGGGAATTGACGCGCTCCGCCGGTGTAACTGCTCAATAACCCCTCGGAAACTGGTATTTACTCAAAGTCGGTTTTTCGGGGAATGTATGGCGCATGAGCCAGTCAGACCCCCAGCCAATCCAACCGATCGTCATCGCGGGAATCGAGATCC
>CAMATH010000034.1 GCA_945860955.1 Planctomicrobium piriforme | reverse complement strand
AGCGGAAGCGGACAGACGGTTCGTGACGACCACCAGCGGCGTCCGCACGTCCCCATTGTTTTCGTCGTAGGACAACACTTTCGGCTTGCCAACCTGGGTTTTGACCTGCACCACCGGGCCGGCGTTGACGAACAGTCCCGAAACGTCGATCGCTTCAGTGAGCGCGCCACCACCATTGAACCGCAGGTCGACAATGATCGCGTCGACTCCACCCGCCGACTTAAACCGGGCCAGTTCACGTTGCACGTCGCGGGCGGTGCTGGCGAAGTTGGCGTCGTTGTTGTCGGCACCCTGGAAGTCGCGGTAAAATGAGGGAATGTGAATCACGCCGATTTTTGCGTGCGTTCCCGGGAGTCGGTTCGACGTATCGATAATCTCTCCCTTGACTTCCGACTGCTTCAACTCGACCTGCGCCCGCTTGAGATCGTAAATCTTGACCTCATTCGTTTCGCCGGTCTGGACCTTCAGGCGGACGATCGTCCCCGCTTTGCCGCGGATCATGTCGACGACTTTGGTCAGCTTCATTTCGACCGTGTCAACAAAATCACCGGCCCCGTTGGCGACACCAATGATCTTGTCGTTGACCTTCAGGCGTCCATCGGTCGAGGCGGCGCCACCGGGGACGATCGAATTGACGATGGTGTACCCGTCGTCGACCTTGAGCGCCGCTCCGATACCCTCAAGCTTCAGACGCATCGAGATGTCGAACTCCCGCAGGGTGCGCGGAGCCATGTAGCTTGTGTGCGGGTCGAATGTCATGCAGAGGCTGGTCAGGTACCACTCGGCGACTTCCTCCCCTTCCGTCCCCTTGTAGTTGTCGTACAGGGTTTTGTAGCGCTTGTGCAGTCGCTTACGCGCCTCGGCGATGTCGAAGGGAGCGTTCGGATCTGCTTCCGGCTCGGTCTTTTTCACCGTCTTGCCGTTTTTGCCCTTGGCTCCCTTCTTTTCCAGCTTCATCATCAGAATGTCGTACTTGATCCGCTTGCGCCAGCGGTCGTCGAGTTCGGCGGTCGACTGCGCGTAGGGGAGTTCCTTGGCGTCGATGCTCATCGATTCCTCGACGGTAAAGTCGTGGTCGGCGTCGATGAGTTCGTTGACCTTATCCATCCGCTGTTTGAGACGGGTCATGAAGACGTCGAAGACTTTGGTGGCGAATTCGACGTTCCCTGCTTTGAGCAGGTCATCCAGGTCGTGCCGGTATTTCTCAAATTTTGTGACGTCTTCCTGTAGGAAGTACAGTTTCTGCGGATCCAGCAGCTTGATGAATTCGGTGACGAGCTGTTCCGAGACCTTGTCGTCCACCGGGCGCTGCAGGATGTGCTGCGCCTCGATCATTTCACAGACGGCGATGGGGACTTTGCCCGACTGGGCGTCTCCCAATGCGCCCAATTGCTGAGCCACTAAAGTGGTTCCCACCAGCAAAAAGGCCGCGACACTGAGGGTGCAGGCAGCCTTCGACGGAGTACGAAACGTCATGGGGTTCTCGCGACGGGGCGAATGGCTCTTCCAGACGGGAGCAGGCGTATCCCCGCTCCGTCCGATGGTCAGGGGTCAGACAATACATACTAACTTGGGGCGTGCAGATCGGCAATACCCGTTTCTTCACCACATCTTCAACCGGCTAGCCTTCGACAAAGACCGTGACGCAGGTGATATTGTCTCGCGAGCCACCCGCCAGTGCCGAGTAGACAATGGTCTGGGCGGCCGCCTGCGGCGTGGGAGCGGCCCCCAGCAGCTCGGCGAGTTGTTCATCAGACAATCCGTCGGTGGCACCATCGGAACACAGGATGTAGCGATCACCCGACTTGAGTTCGACCGCTCTCGGCTTCGTTCCAATCCCCCCCTCTTTGGTCCCCAGGTAGCGGTAGAGGACGTTGCGATAACGGTGTTTCACCGCCTCGGCCGCTGTGATCGTGCCGGCGTCCAGCAGTGCCTGGGTGAGGGAGTGGTCAACGGTCAATTTCTCCAATTTTCGTCCGCGAAGCTGGTAAACGGGGCTGTCGCCGACCCCTGCGATGAAAAGTCGGTTCCCGGCCCGGACGGCGAGCGCCAGGGTCGTTCCCATATTGTGGTATTCGGGATCCAGCTCACTGAGCGCCATGATTTCGCCGTTGGCGTGGGCGACGGCGGCATCAATTCCCGCGGTCACCTTCCCCGCGTCGTCGCCGGCTGGGAGTATCGACTCGAGCTTGCGGGGCACAAGTTCGGCCGCCATCGCGCTCGCTTTTTCGCCGGCGCATTGCCCTCCCATCCCGTCAGCGACCAGGAAAAACCGGCCCTGAGGGTCGACGAAAAACCGGTCTTCGTTGTTTTCCCGGACATTTCCCACAATGCTGACCGAGCCCCAGCGCAGTTCGATCGCCACGATTTCAATTCCTTATCGAGAATGCACAAATCGAGAGGGCCGGCCTTGGCCAGCCGTTTCGCAGCCAGTGGACGCGGTTCATGGGCACACCTGCAGGACCAGATCTTTCGTTCCCAGGGTGTGCGACGACAAAAACACTTCCCCGGCTTCGAATCCGGCGCTCCCGCCAAAATAGCGGTTTTGCGCTTCAAGTGTTCTGAACAATCGGTCTTTTGTCGGGGGAAACTGAGTCTGATACGCCCGAATCGCCTGCATTTTGATGTCGATCGTATCGCTGATGTCGCACACGAAATGCCCCGCCGACGGGGGGAGTTCCAGCGACGCAAACCCAAGCGGGTACCACAGTTGCCGACGTACCGTATGCACCGGCAAGTGGTCGAACTGCTCGTCCCACTTACTCAGTCGGGCGTAAAAAATCGCCGCGTCGATCAACTGCGCCCCCTGTTGATGGTCGGGTGAAGCCAGCGGAGTCTTCGCCGCCAGTCCGACCACAATCTGCGGTCGGTATTTGCGGATCACCTTCCCCAGCGCCAGTCGCCCTTCGTGCGAGTCGAACAACCTGCGGTTGGGCAGATCGAGTGTCTCGCGGACGTGAACTCCCAGAATTCGGGCCGCCTCGGCCGCTTCTTGAAGGCGGACTTCGGGACCGGGACTTCCCGGGGTTGGCTCTCCATCGGTCAGGTCGACGATTCCGACCCGATACCCTTGCCGGACCAGCCGGGCCAGCGTGCCACCGACCGCGATCTCGACGTCGTCGGGGTGAGCGCCAACGGCCAGAACGTGCAGCGGTTCGGGCAAATCAGACGACATGTGTGGAACCAGGTGTTGACAGAGGTCATTCGCCCGAGATCCCCCGGGCTTGGCGGAATTCTATCGCCGGTCTCGTTCGCTGTCGCGTTCGAACGGTTGTTGAAACGACCGAATTTCAGCGCGGCACGGGCGTTTTCTGAAGGATGTCGTCGAGAATCGCCTTGGCGCGGGCCCGCTGGCCCAGTCGGACCGCGCCGCGACAGAGAACCCGGTGCGCGACGACATACGGGACCATCCGCTTGACGTCGTCGGGAATCACGAAGTCGCGTCCTTCCACCACCGCCTGCGCCTGAACCGCCCGGTACAACGTCAAAGCGCCCCGCGTGCTCAGTCCCAGGCTGAGCTGCTCGTGCTTGCGGGTCGCCTCAATCAGATCGAGCAGGTAGTCATTGATCGACTCTTCGACTTTGACCTGCCGGGTTTCCAATTGAATCTCCCGCAACTGCTGCACACTGACAACCGTTGGCAGCGTGTCGACCGGCTCGCCCGAGCGGTGCAGTGTGAGCGCGCGCTTCTCGGCCTCACGACCGGGGTAGCCCACTTCCATGCAAATCGTGAAGCGGTCGAGCTGGTTCTCGGGGAGCGGATACGTCCCTTCGTATTCATACGGGTTCTGCGTCGCCATGACGAAGAACGGCGGAGGCAATTTATACGTTTGCCCATCAATCGAGACCTGCCCCTCACTCATCGCTTCCAGCAGGGCGCTTTGTGTGCGCGGGGTGGTGCGGTTGATCTCGTCGGCCAGCAGCACACTGGTGAAAATCGGACCGGGGCGGAATTCGAATTCCCCTTTGTTGGGCAAATAGACACTCGAACCCAGGATGTCGCTGGGGAGCAGGTCGGGAGTGAACTGCATGCGACGGAACGGGCAGTCGAGACTCCGGGCCAGCGCTTTCGCCAGCACGGTCTTCCCCACGCCGGGGGCGTCTTCGATCAGAACATGCCCCTCGGCCAACAGTGCGATGATCGCGAGGCGGACAGGTTCCTGTTTGCCCAGCAGCACCTGGCCGATGTTTTGTTCCAGGGCCGAAATCAACGCTCGGGACTGGGCGCTCACACTAAACCTCGAGGTGAAAGAAACGGGAATCGCTGGGAATTGGACGGCGAGTGCGGGAGTGGTTGTAGTCGACCCACCCGAGCGGTCGCAACCGCGACGGAGAAAACATGCAGCTCGACTGTGAAGAATCAGCCAAGATACTTGACGGCGAATTCCTGGTCTCCCGCCAGCGCGCGATTCAGCAGCGCCAATCGCTCGCGAATCCGTTCAATCGACTCTCGGATCGGGCCGGTCGCCTTCTCATAGATCTGGCCTGGCTGAAATTGTTCCAGCTCATTCACAGTCCGGACTCCCAAAAACACAAAGATCTGTCGTGCGTAGAAGTCGTCCTTGAAGACCAGATCCAGCAATTCCTCTCCCACCACCTTGGGCGGCCCCAGTGTGACTGGCCCCTTGGGCTTCTCCGCCTTATTGGCGACGGAGACAGGTGGGGTGTGCGGACGGGGCGCGGCGGCGGAGGCGGCTGCCGAGGCCGGTTTGGCCGCGGCTTTTCGCGTGGCTGGTGTCGCTCTCGGCGTCTTGGGAGTTTTCGGCGACGACTTGGTCCCGTTCGCGGAACGGGTTTTCGGTGGGGAATCCGGGGCCTTCTTGGCTGCGGATTTCCGGACTGACTTCGATTTGGCTGGCATTTGCGACGATCTGGGCGGGTCGTGTGAACAGCATGCGTCGCGGTTCTTCCTTCATGGCCGACCGGACGTGGCGGGTGATTCTACAGTACAATCGTCCGCCATGCGCTCGAACACACAACCCTCCCCCCCCAAGGCCATCTACCCGGTCCCGGTCGCGCCGAACCGTCGACTGGGGCCGCACCTCCCCACACGCCCCAGTCGTCGCGCTCTGTTTCTCGCCGTCTATCTGGGGTTTTGCCTCTCTCTGTTATGGGGAGCGACCAAAGCCTACTGGCTGCTGACGGCTGACGTCCCGCTGTCGCAGTCCCCCTCCATATGGGATCACTATTTCCCTAAAATCCGCCGTTCGGGACTGTCGGATCGCAAAATCCGCCGTGACGACCGGCAGTTTGATCTGTTGCTGTTGGGGGGATCGGTTCTGGAGCCGAACTGGGGAACAATCGAAGCCGAACTGCGGCAGCGCCTCGAAACGGTCGCTCCCGGTCGCTTTCGCATTTACAATCTGGCTGAGGCGGGTTTCACCTCGCGCGACAGCCGAGTTCAATACGACCACTTTACCGGCAACCGCTTCGATCTGGTGCTGGTTTACGAGGGAATCAACGACGTTCGAATGAATTGTTGCCCTCCCGAGGAATTCCACGACGATTACTCACACTTCCCCCGGTATGGACTGATGATGCAGCGGCTCGACGCGGGGACGTTGTCGCTACCGGCGGCGGTTGTCGACCGCTTCCGGTCGGTCGCCAGCACGCTCCCCCTCGGAACCGCCGACCCGCAACTCGTGGACTTCGCCGCCAGTCCCCAGTCCCCCCGCACCCTCAAAGAGAACCTCGAGACGATCGCTCAGGCCGCCATCGCGCGGGGCGACCCGCTGCTGCTCTTGACCTACGCCTGGTACATCCCGGACGACTACACCCCCGAGCGGTTTCGGGACGGGACGCTCGATTATTCTCACGAGGCCCCCTACACCTGTGGTGCCGAGATGTGGGGGCGACCGGAACACGTCCCAAACGCCATGCGCCTGCAAAACGAGGCGATTCGCGAAATTGTCCGTTCGCATCCGGAAGTGCGATTCGTTGATCAATCGGAACTGTTGCCGAAAAATCGCGACACTTTTTGTGATCCCTGCCACCTGACGACCGCTGGCTGCCAGCGGTTCGTTGACAACATCTGGCCCGAAATCGAACGCGCCCTCCGCGCGTCTCCCGCCTGGAAATGACCCCCGAAAAACTCCGTTGCGTCGACAATCACCATGTCTGGCATCCCTTCACCCCCATGCGGGCTCATGCCCGTGAAGAATCCCCCATCATCGCAGATGCGGTCGGTTTTGAACTGATCGATGTCCAGGGGCGCCGGTATCTGGACGGCGTCTCGTCGCTCTGGTGCAACGTCCACGGGCATCGTGTGCCGGAGATCGACGCTGCGATTCGCCAACAACTCGACCGCGTCGCCCATAGCACATTGCTGGGATTGGGAAATGTCCCCTCGATCGAACTCGCCGACCGTCTGGTGCGGCGGGTTCCCGAGGGCCTGGAGCATGTCTTCTACTCCGACAACGGTTCCACCGCCGTCGAGGCGGCCCTCAAGATCGCTCTGCAATATCACCGGCAAAAGGGGGATCGGGCCGAGAATCGCAACCTCTATGTTTCGCTCGCGGGGGCCTACCATGGCGACACGATTGGCTCCGTCAGCGTCGGAGGGATCGATCTGTTTCATGGTCTGTACGGCCAATTGCTGTTTCATTCCGTGCGGGTACCGGCACCGGTCGCCTGGCGCACGCCGGTGGGGGTGACCCCGGCGGAATACCTGGCCGATTGCGACCGTCAGTTGGAAGCGACGTTGCGCGAACATCAGTCACAAATCGCGGCGTTTGTGATCGAGCCACTCGTGCAGGGGGCTGCGGGGATCCTGGTACATCCCCCGGGATATCTGCGCCGGGTTCGAGACCTGACCGCCGAGTTGGAGATCCCGTTGATCGTCGATGAAGTGGCGACCGGATTTGGTCGCACCGGAACATTATTCGCGTGCGAACAGGAGGGAGTCGTTCCCGATCTGCTCTGCTTGTCAAAGGGAATCACGGGCGGCTATCTCCCGCTGGCGGCGACTTTGACGACGACCGAGATTTACGACGCGTTTCTGGGTGAGCCGCAGGAAGGAAGGACGTTCTTTCACGGTCACACGTATACCGGCAATCCACTCGCCTGCGCCGCGGCATTGGCGTCACTCGACCTGTTTGAGCGGAACGATGTTCTCGCCAATGTCGACAGACTGGAGCGGGTTCTGGAAAATCGTCTGGGACGACTGGCGACGCACCCGCACGTGGGGGAGATTCGCCGCAAGGGAATCATGGTGGGGATTGAGCTGGTTGAGGATCGAGATCAGAAGCGGTCCTTTCCTTCGCCTCGCCGGACGGGTCATCTGGTCACGTTGGCGGCGAGGAAGCGGGGTGTGATCCTTAGGCCGTTGGGAGATGTGGTGGTTCTAATGCCCGCCCCTGCGATGCCTCCCGACCTGCTGGAGCGAATTTGCGACGTGGCGGTGGAGGCGATTGACGAGGCCGTGGCGGCGCGGTGAGGGGGAGCGCTGTGGAATCCGACAGGTCATCATGGCGCCTTTGGCGTGAACTATCAGTCATCGAAGATCGCGTTGCAATCACTGATCGCCAAGTCTGCGCCGCAGGACTCCGTTTGCCGAGTCCCGCTGGCAGCCGCGCAACTCGACGGGCACTCTTCAGATTGGAAGGCTTCTAAAAATGATAAACCCGCCCGATTTCCCCCACGGAGACCCGGGGAAGCTTGAGTTCGGTCAATTCCTGGATCAACGTCTGCCGATAGCGCGGCTTGAGGTGGACCGCGATCACGTCGACCTCGCGATTGAGTTTCTTCAATTCCGAGGCGAATGTCCGCGGCGTCAGGTGGGCCGACGCTTCCGCGAGCCAGTCCATGGAGTTGGGAAAACTCGCTTCGAGAAACACCGCTTTCAGATTCTTGACGGCGCGCAGCAGTTCCCAAATCCGGTCGGACGGCAGCGTGTCGGACACGAACGCAACAGTCGCGTTCGCGTCTGAGACGATGAACCCCACGGTCGGGACAACGTGTCGCAGTTCGACCGGCAGGACGGTCAGGCCGTCGGCCACGACGGGCCGTTCGACCTCTAACGGAAGCAGTTCCAGGAATCGATTCGTGGGTTGCGAGAGCCGGACAAAGTCGGGCCAGAGGCGGTCATTGAAAAGATCGCCCCGGACGGAATCGAGCGTGTCGGGGATGCCGTGAATCTGCACGCAATCCGGCCCCGGCGCGAAGATGTTATCGAGAAAGATCGGCAGGCTGCCGGTATGATCGATGTGCGAATGCGAAAGGAAGACATGATTGACGGCGAGCTGTCGGCTCACGGGGGTCAACAGTCCGAGACAACCGGCATCAATCGCGACCTGATCATTGCACAAATAAGAGATGAGGAACTGGCCTCCATCATCGGGGGATGCGGATCCAAGAATCTCGACCTTCATTTCAGGATTCCCGTGGTAGGAGCGGCTCGAAATGGCAGCGTATGGGGTGCGGTGTGCCGTGACGGGGTCATGATTTGGCCTCCAAGCCGATCACACCGTCCCAAACGGCGGGAGGAGTACCGCCGTTTTTGTGGATCCAGCGCAACAGGAAATTGCGGACGCCATCGTTCTCGGGCAGTGACTCCAATCGCGAGGCGGCGCGACCCCAGTCCCCGGCGTGGAGCAGGTCGACAGCCGATTCAAAAACCAGGATTTCACTGTCCGGAACGGAATTCGAATCGCCTGCGGGTGGTAACAACTCGTGAATGACGAGTTCCTTATCAAATCCATAAGGACGCATCCATCCCAATCGGCGAACCCTCGCGGCGAGATTCGGCCCCGCGTCCCGAACGTGTGCCGCCGTCGCATCATCAATCAAAATCGACACGCCAAGTAAACGCGTCAAGCCCTCCAGTCTCGATCCCAAATTGACCACATGGCCAAAAACCCCGACTTTCGCCTGCAATTCTGACCCGATGCGCCCTGCGACTGCGCGACCATGGGCGATTCCGACACCAATTCGAAAATCCGCGAGGGGATGTCCGGGTTCCGCCGAGGCACGCCGAAAATCGGCCTGGATTTCCAACGCGGCCAGGCAGGCGGGAATCGGTCCATCGACGATCGCCACGGGCCAGCCCCAGAAACCCAAAGCGGCGTCCCCCTGAAAGTCGGCGATGATGCCATCCTGTTTGACGATTCCGCGCGTCATCACCTCCAGCGCCTGGCTCACCCGTTCCAGCATCTGAAGCATGTTTTGCGGCCGGCCTTCCACCATCTTGGAAAAGCCGCGCACGTCGCAGAAGATCACCGTGATGTCCCCCTCGCGAGGTTGCAGCAGGATATTCGCCTTTTCCGCGTTCAGTGTTTCCAGCACGGTGGGTGAAAAGAACTGGCTCATCCCGGCTTGCAACCGCTCAAGCTGCCGGATCTGGCGAACCGATCCGATAAACTCCGCCATCAGTTCGATGAATCGCAAATCACTTTTCAGCTTGTCGACCGGTGAGCCAATCGAGGTTTTTCCCGAGACATACAGGTACCAGCCCCGGCACGATTCATGGGTCAGCGGCGTGCAGATCGCCCAGTCGAGATTGCCGTACACCGTATAGTTGGCGTTCACCGAGTCGTCGGGAGCGGCTTGATTCCATTGATGGACGACACTATTCCCGGTCAACGCCGCCTTTTCCATCAGCCGCAAGCTGGGAACGAACCGCTCCATTGTCGAGTTCCGCCCGTCCCAACGCATCATGGTTGGTTTCCCGGAGGAAATCTGGCTGGGATCGTTGAACTGCACGACGGCCGCGACGTCGGTTCGTGGCAGCGCTTCGAGAAGCAACGAGACCAGTTCAACCGCCAGATCCTCGTCGGTTCGCGACGATCGGATCAATTCGGGCACTCGGGAGATCAGCTCCATCTGACGGGTGGGATCGCCAAATGAAGCGTTTCGGACCTCCTCCCGATCGAATGTCCGCTCTTCCAAAGCGATGGTGCTGGGAGAGGCGACCGTCACGGAAACGACAAACCGGGTCGACCCGATACGGAAGGTGTCTCCCGGAAGACACTGAAATTCGCGGTTGGGAATGTCCCGGAAGACGATGGGATTGCGAGCCGTCTCGAGGCATTTGACGAACAGCTTGCCGTCGCGCCATTCGAGTTGCGCATGCTCGCGCGAGATCATGATATCCCAGGGCACACGCCAGCCCTGGCGCGGCGCACGCCCCAGGCAGACCCCCTCGTTTTCTGGAAGGTCTTTTTGCCAGCGCTGGTGGGGCTCGGGGCCTATCGCGTTCAGTTCGGGCATTTCAGTGGCTCTCGGTGACGTTGCAACGCGATGAGCCTAGTGTATCTCCCTCCGTTTCACCAAGCGCCAGCGCGATCGCCTGTTCTTCCGAGATCGCCCTTCCCGCCGCGAGAAGTTCGTTGAACTTTCGCTCCCCCAGGGAGGAACGCAGCGCGGCCAGCGCCTGGTCGTACTCCGGCCGGAATACGGGGGGCAGGGGAGTCCCCAGGCGTTCGCGAAGCGCGTCGTGGGCACCGTACAGCCTTGCCGCCCGTTCCAATTCGCCGCGCGCGAGTGACAAACCCGCGAAGGAATACGGTCCGACAAAATACCCGAACCCCACAAACCGGTTCTCTCTCAACGTCACCAGCGCGTGGCGGTACAGCGACTCGGCCTCGTTGAGATTCCCTTCACGCTGGCACAGCCGACCAAGAAAATCCGAGATTTCCGCCACGGCCGCCGGGTTCTTCGCGGCACGAAACGCCTCACGGGCAGCGGACAAATGGACCCGAGCCTCGGCGATCTCACCCGCCAGCGCCAGCGTTTCCCCCAGATTGCACCGCGAGCCAGCGACCGTCTTGGGGATCCCTTCAGATATCTTGAGCGCCTCTTCCAGGCAGGTCCGGGCGGCGTCCAAATTCCCCACCAGATTCAAGGCGTTGCCATAGTTGAACAGCGCATTCCAGATCGGCAGCGGTGTGCCAATTTCCCGCCGGATCTGCAATGCCTCTTCAAACTGCCGGCACGCCAAGTCGTAATCCCCCTGAATCAGATGCGCATTGGCGGCGGCCAGCAACCCCTGAGCGCGGTCTTCCGTAGCGCCCGCCGAGCTGGTGGCGGCGAGCGCGGCCGGCATGCGGGCCGCCATCTCGCGATAGAACCCCCGCTTGTACCAGAAGACCCACAGCGAATTCACCAACTTCAACGCAGAACCCGCCATCTCTGGCGCCGTGAGTGCGAAATCAAACGCCCCACGCAGGTTGTCGTGTTCGAGTTCGAATCGGTCGGCCCAGGTGGCCCCCTCCACCCCTTCCAACTGGGGAGCCCCGGTTTCCGCGAATTTGAGGTAGAAGTCCGCGTGGCTACGCTGATAATCGGCCGCCTCTCCCGAGTGGTTCAACCGTTCTCGAGCATACTGCCGAACAGTTTCCAGCAGCCCATAACGTGTCTCCTCCCGCGAAGAATCGATCGTCGCCAGCGACTTGTCGACCAGACTTGTTATCAGGTCAAGGATCTCGAAATCTTCAATTCCTCCGCCGGCACACACCTGCTCGACAGCGGCCAACGAAAATCCCCCCGCGAAAACGCTCAGTCGACTGAACAGCAACCGCTCGTTTTCGTGTAGCAGATCGTAACTCCAGTCGATGAGCGCCCTCAGTGTCTGCTGCCGGGGAAGAAGGGTTTTGCTCCCCCCGGTCAATATCCGAAAGCAGTCATCGAGTCGCCGTTCGAGGTCTTCCAGCGTCAGCGATCGGGTACGGGCCGCCGCCAATTCGAGCGCCAGGGGAATTCCATCGAGCCGTCGGCAGATTCGCGCCGCGACCGCGGCGTTCGCGTCGGTGAGTTCAAATCGGCTCCCCGCGGACTTCGCCCGGTCGACAAACAGCGCGACCGCCTCGTACCCCAGGGCGCTGGCCGCAGTCGCGGGGGGCGGACCGGTCGGTAAGGAAAGTGACGGAATCTGAAACGTCGCTTCCCCCGGAACTCCGAGCCGTTCACGACTGCTCGCCAGTATCTTGACGCCCGGACACCGCTTGAGCAGCAGGTCAGCCACCATCGAGCACGCCGCGACGACGTGCTCACAATTGTCGAGAACGATCAACAGTCGCTTACCACCCAGTTGATCAGCGAGGGTTTCCTGAATGGGACGTCCCCCCGCCTCTCGGATACCCAGCACGGACGCGATGGTCTGCGGGACGAGTGCGGGATCGACCAGCGGGGCGAGTTCCACCATCCAGACGCCGTCGCCATACTGGTCGAGTTCCTCGGTCGCCACATGGAGCGACAAACGGGTCTTGCCCGCGCCGCCTGGTCCAACCAGCGTCACGAGCCGGTTCTGACCGAGGAGTCGGCGGACCTCACTCCGTTCCCGCTCACGCCCGATGAAACTCGTCAACTGGGGCGGAATGTTGTTCAGCGGAGTGGCGACCGGTGTCGCGACAGAAACTCTCTGGGGGGATTCCGCCCGGCACAGCGCGTCGTGAATTTCGATTGCCGACTTCGGACGATTGGCTGGTTCGAACGCCAGACACCGTTCGATCAGCTCGCGAACCGCCGGCTCAAGATCGGGAGACAACCGCCCTTCGACGGAAAATGTGGTCCGCCGCAACTTCAGGAGTTCTTCCCCGGTGTTCGCCCGAAACACGCGTTTGCCAGTGAACGCGTCGTGAATCACCAGGCCGAGGGAATACAAATCGCTCCGCTCGTTGATGCCCTGCCCCAGTATCTGTTCAGGAGACATGTAGGGCAATGTGCCAACGGAGGAACGCTGTTTCAGTGCCTGTTCACTGGGAAGCGCAAGTCCGAAGTCAGTGATGACCACCCGCCCCTGTGAATCGATCAGGATATTGCCCGGCTTCAGGTCCCGATGCAGCACGCCGCGCGCATGGGCGGCGGCGACCCCCGCCGTGACCTGTCGGCAGACTTCAAAAGCCATTTCGCGGGGCAGACAGCCGATGCGGCGCAACAACACCGCGAGATCCTCACCTTCAATGATCTCCATCGACAGGAAGTGGTCCCCTGCCCACTCACCAATGTCGTGAACCCGGCAGACGTTGGGATGGGTGACTCGCCGAGCCAGCCGGGCCTCGTGCCGAATCCGCTGGATGGCGGCCGCGTCTACTGTCGTCGCTTGAGGAAGAAACTTGAGCGCCACCGGCTGATCGAGCGTCAAATCGTCGGCCCGGTACACCTCGCCCATTCCCCCGCGCCCCAGCAGGGAAACAATACGGTAGCGATTGGCAAAAAGTGTTCCAGGAAAGAATCGCCCAGGTTCCGCGTCGGACAGCGGGGCCGAAAACTGGCTAGTCGGTCGGGTCTCCGCCTTGGGGGAAATCTCAACCGAAGCGCTGAAGGCATCGCTAATAATGGTCTGTTCAACCATTTCGACGGAAAACGAAGTGGCTGACTTCGATTCTGGCGATTGCGGACCAGGCGGGATCGACGGAGGTGATTCTTCCGATGGAATGGGTGACATAAAGGCTCGCCAGGTGGAGTGTCGTCAGGTACGACACGGCCCACCAAACTGGCGGACAGCAGGGACGTTGGGAAGAGGGATTCGTGCATTGGTCACACACGTTCCGCTAGTATACGGAAGCGGGAATAGGATGGACACCCGTACTTTTTGAAACTTTCGGTTAACTAGTAGTGCTTGGGCGGAATCATTTGGGCATGAAGTCGGAGGTACAACGATTCCCATTCTCGGAAATGTGGCGATCTGCGGTATCGGCGATCGCGGGGAGTTCACCTACAATCGCCAGTCCGCTGGGCGTATCGACTTCATCGAACCGAAGACATTTTCTTCGATTCCGCTCCGGAAGGGACCGGATCGAACTGGCCCGAGATGACAACGGTTCTGCCGGAATTCCCCGTTCACTCATTTGTCTTTGAACTCATGACCACTGTGGCGCGATCCTGGCGTCCCCTGTTTTGGACGATCCCGCTGGCCGCCTTGGTGATTCTGGCCGCCGTAGGTTGGAAGCTGTCGCGACAGTATGACCCCCCGGCCGCCCCCGAACGGGCGTACATCCGACAAGCCCCTGTTTTTCAGCTTCACGATGAATCGATGAAGTTACTGCGATTGCAGCGGTACATCGGTCGGCAGAAGATCCTGGTCGCCTTCCTGGACGCTCGCGAAGGGGTCGATCATTCGCTCGTCGCGCAGGGAATCAAAGAGAATTGGGCCGATTTCGAACGGACGGGTGGGGTTGTCATTGGAATCACCGCCGTTCGGCCAGCGGAAAATCGCGCGGCGATTGGACGTGGCGGAGCGTTTCCGTTCGTTTTGCTGTCTGACCTGAATCAGTTGGAAGTCCACCGCCAATGGGGGGCCTGCGACGAGAAGACCGATTTGCCCCGTGAGGGAGTCGTGATCGTCGATCGGGCGGGATGGATTCGTTTCATTCACTTCGCCCCCGACACCCTGGGGACACCCGCGCAGTGGGCCAAGGAATTCGCACAGGTTCGTTGAACGCAGCGCGTCGCAGGAATACAGCATGACCAATTCTCCGCTCGAAACCAGTCCCGAACTCTCCAACACCCGGCGATCGCCGCGCGGGCGGTGGCTGGTCGTCGGTTTGCTGCTGTTTGGATCCCTGGCGACTGCGAGTATCTCCCTGTACTGGAGCGTTCGACTGGGACCATACGCTCCCTACCGTCGGGCATTGAAGACAGCGTTCCCGGATGGGACACCGATCGTCGAAGGGGGCAACCTGCCCGGCGAACCGCGACTGTTACGCGTGGTTTTGAAAGTCGCTTTTTCCCCGACGGCCGAAGACGAACGCGTACTGGAAACCGCGAACCAGGTCCATCACATCGTCCGGGAACTGGACGAGCCCCCGCAATTCGACACGCTGCTGCTGTTCCTCGTGCGGCCGCAACCCGAGAAGACCCCCGAACGGATTGAAATTCGCAGAGAATTGCACAGCGACGTCAAGTAGCGGTTCAGTCCACAACCCTCTTCAGCACTGGCGCGGCGAACCACATCCGCCCGGATCGCCCGCGCAGCTCGGCGACCAATTCGACCTCTTGCGGATCTTCGACAACCGCGAACTCGTAGACCAGGTTGTTCCAGTCGCTTGTCCCTTCGAGTCCGTTGTCGCGCTGGCCCCCAGAAATTCTCAGTCCGGCCCCCACGCCCGGGTTCTCACCACCACGGGGGGCCACTCCTTCCACCCGCATTCGCGCCGTCAGGTGGTACCGTCCCGGATGAAGTCGAACGCGCTTTCGCCACGAGGCGACACAATCTCCCGACTCGCCCGCCGCGATCGAATAGACCACGACCGCCGGGATCTCTTCACCTTCCGGAATTTCAGCCGGTCGCTCCCCGGGTTCCTCTGCGGTTTCATGGTGCGCGTCGGCCGTTTCCTGTGCCGGGTACCAGTCAGCCAACGCGACCGGCTCGATTCCGTTGAGTTCCACGGGTTCGCCGTCCGGGGGACGCGGCGGTGGGTCGGGTTCGGTCAGTTGACGGGCGATACTCTCGGTACGCTGGACCAGACGCTCTTTCCATTGTCCCAATTGTTCGTCGAAGCCCGCGACCCCGTCGGGATTCATTTTCGCGATTTCAGGCCGTAGCCGTCGGTGCAGCTTTTCGACCCGGGCTCCCAGTTTCTCGCCGTCGAAAAATGGTAGCATCTCACGAACGCGTTCCCGATAGGCCAGGTTCCATTCGTCGTCACAGCGAGCGGCTTGAGCCACCAGGGCGGGAAACTGTTCAAACACCGGGAAATTGGGATCTTGAAACATCTGATCCATCCCGTGGGGCAGGAATCGGGCCTGCCCCTGCGAGGGGTCGAAATACACTCGGTAGTTGTTTCTGTTGGCGACGTAACCGTCCCAATGACAGGCCATCAGTTCGAATGCCATGAACCGGTGAAACTGGGCGACATCCAGGAGTTTCGCGACCTGCGTTTTTCGTTCACCAGTGTCGGGCAATTGACACGCGGCGACCAGCGCCCGTAGATCACTGTGGTCATTCGGACCAAACCCCTCGTCCTTTTCGAGATCGACGTCAATTTCCTGGCAGAATCCCCCATCGTAGAGATTTCCCTTGGAATTGCGAAAATTCCGCCGCAGGAATTGCGCGTCAAACCCCTCTTTGAGGACGTACAGCCCCAGGTCACGATCGTTCAGCCAGACCCGGGCATGCGTGATTCGCGGGGCCGGAATCCCCGCTTCTTTGCAGATCGAAGCGCACAGCCACTCCGACGTGTAGGTCTCGTCCTGGACGGAGTTGTTGAGATAGAACTTAGTGAGCCGGTGGAACGTCTGCTTCTTCATGAACTTTCCGACGTTCAAGGTGAACGCGGGTTTGCCGTCGAGTTCCTGAAAACTCCCCGCCGCCCCTTTCAGCTTGATGGCGACCTCCGCGAGGGTCTCACCATGAAGCTCCACCAGCGTGCCATGGACGTATCGCCGGGCGTCTTCTCGCAGCTTCTGCTCCTGTGACGGCGCGAGCTTGAGAACCAGATGGTGAACCGTGTCGCGTTCGAAAAACTCGTCACTCGCGTCACGCGGGGTGACAAACGGCGTGGGGCTTGTCGACTTCGAGTCGGCCCCCTTTGAATCGCCCGGCGACTTCGAGACGTCGCTGGTCGCCGCCGGTTGGCAGCCTGCCAACAGTGCCAACCACAGCAGCGCGAGCCAGAACCGCGATGTCCAATGTTGAATGCTGAACAAGACGCGTCGATCCTTGAACTCAACCCGAGCCGGGCCACATTGGGGCGATTCACACGATCAGTGATTGTAGCGGATTGATTCTGCGGTTTGTGGTGAACAGGTTGGGTTTGTGTGAAGAATGGATGGATTGTGCGAGTCGCCGGAACGACTAGGAATTCAATCCTCGTCCACAAATCCCGTTGCCACGTGAGCTGGATGCAACAACATCTTCGAATGATTGACGATTCCCGCCAACTGGTAACCGTCGATGAGGGTGATCGGAACCTTTCCTGATTCCTCAGCCTCGGCAATCGCTGCGCGGGAAAAGTGGCTTGTCGTGACAATACAGCCGGCTGCATGTGGCTGCAAACTGCCCCGTAACTCTGCGACCTCCCGACGTCCGACCGTGTGCAGCCAGCGTTTCGCCTGAATCTGGATCGGCAGCCGTTGAATCGGCCATGCGCGGGAACTCGGCCTCGCGTTGATGTCAATTCCGCCATCCTGACTGAAGCGTGTCACGAGGACATCGACAAAACCCGTATGTTTCAGCAAATCTTGCAGCACAATTTCGAATTGTCGTGGTTCATAACTCAGAAGTCTTCGGCGAATCGGCTCAAGCGCTGCAATGTCGACTCTCTGATACTCCCCTTCGCTCAGGATCGTTACAACTTCTCGATCTTCGTGGAGTTCTGCTTCAACGGAACTGGCGACGAGCTGGACATGAAATCGCGAGCAGAAACGACATCGACCGGGGACTCCGGGATGTGAGTTCGCAATTCAAAAATCCAAACGAATCGCGGTTTTCCGGCAGAATCGAGTTGCTGTTCCCGGTATCCTCGCAAGAACTCCAGGAGGCCGATGAATTTCCATCTCTTGTTGTCCCCAGATTTTACGCGGCGGCTCTGAGTCTGCAAAAAGCCAAACATCGGAAATCGGGAATCCAACTGTTGAATGATTCGCGCGTTGTTTCCCGTAACATGCTGATCCCCATCCTTTCCTGCCCCGGTGTAAATCAGCACGTCACCTTCGAGGCGATCATGATACGGATTCTCATCGAGTTGCCGCGGCGTCCCCGTCGACGTGAGTATGGCCAGATGCTGCACATTGCGAGCGGCATCCAGGCAGGGGCGAACTCCCCCCGCGTTTCCGACCCGCAGTGCCGAGTAGATCTCTTCGTTGGAATAGTATTCCCCTACGGCAAATCGAAGTTCTCTTGAATTGAAATCACGCATATCGGTCATCCATCACCCCATCAACCACGGTCCCGGATTCTCAATCGCCTGCGCCACCGCCTGCAGAAATTTCGCCGCCGGGGCACCGTCCAGAATGCGATGGTCGAAGGTCAGGCTCAAGGGGAGCTGGTCGCGGATCACGATTT
The DNA here is from genome assembly GCA_945860955.1 of Planctomicrobium piriforme. Taxonomy (GTDB): domain Bacteria; phylum Planctomycetota; class Planctomycetia; order Planctomycetales; family Planctomycetaceae; genus UBA10511. The sequence continues at coordinate 48,216 of CAMATH010000034.1, read as the reverse complement.
GTTCGTCCCGAACGACTGGCTCGCGGGCGATTCGGCCCAGTCCCAGAATGGCCGACTGCGGCAGATTGATGATGGGAGTGAACGATTCGACTCCGTACGCCCCCAGATTCGTCACGGTGAACGCCCCGCCTCGCAATTGTTCCGCAGTCAGCTTCCCCGCTCGCGCCGACTCGGCCAACGTGCGAATTTCAGCCGAGACAAGCCGCAGCGGGAGTTGATCGACCCCGCGAACAACCGGTGCCAGCAGTCCCTGCTCCGTATCAACCGCGACGGCGATGTCGATTGCCGGTGGGACAAAAAAGCCGTTCTCGAGCCATTGCGTTCGGACTGTGGGGTATTCGACCAGCACACAACCTACGAGTTTCACCACCAGATCGGTAAACGTCGGCACTCCGCGCGACGCCTGTCCCGCTTGGAATTGACTGCGCAGATTCACCAGATTGGTCGCGTCGCAGCGTCGCTGCAACGTGACGCTCGCGGTCGTCTCGACCGCGTCGCGCATCCGAGCGGCGATCGTGCGGCGAACCGTAGTCAATTGCGGAACGTTCACCGGAGTTGACACGCTCGCCACCGCAGCCTTCATCCCTCCCGTGGCGTGCGCCGCCGCCATGACGTCCTTTTCCCGAATGCGCCCCGTCCGTCCCGTTCCGGAAACCGCCGACAGATCGACCGCCATGTCGCGGGCGGCTCGGCGAGCTCGGGGACTGGCGATGGGTGCCCCACAGGCCCCACCTCCTGCGACACCGGCCTGACTGGCAGCGGATCCGCTACTGACGGTTGAATGCTCCCTGATCGCTGAATTCAGGATGGGATCTCCTGCGACCGGCGCAGATGTCGATGCGGGCGTACTCGGCGTGACCTGCGAACTCCCACCGTCCGACCCCGTCGGAATCGCTTCCCCCGGCTCAACAAACCAGGCGATCACCTGCCCAACTTTGACAAGGTCTCCCGGACGCGGCCCCTTGGGCGGAATTCTGAGAATTCCCCGGTCGACCGATTCAATGTCCTGAGCCGACTTTTCCCCTTCCAGAACGAACAAAGGCTCCCCAAGTTCGACCGTCTCTCCATCCTTTTTCAGCCACTCGCCGAATGTTCCCTCCTCCATCGACCAGCCCAGACGGGGAACAACGATTTGAATCGCCATGAGAGAACGGAATCCGCGCGAAGGAATGAAGGGCAAAGTGGGGAGCGATCGACGGGAGTCAACGCGCCCGATTCTCCCGGTCGACTGACGTGAATGTCAACTCTACCTGTTGGAGGGGGCGGCGGTCTGGGGACGCCGAGTTGATGCGTTTCGCAAATGCGATCACCATCTTGCCTGACCGACAGAAAGGGGGTACGATTTTTCTTACCTCCGCGAGCGATTGCCAATGCCAATTCTGACCCCACAAGCCCTGGACCGTCTGCCGGTCGCCGCAGTTGAGCTTCAAAGCGGCGATTGCCTGTGTCAGCCGGAGTTCCACGAGCGCTATTTGCAGATTCATACCGATCAGAAAATTGAATTAGTGGAAGGGCGTGTGGTCATGTCGTCTCCGGTGCGTCAGCCCCACAGTTCGCGACACTTCTTGCTCATGACATTGCTGGGGCAATATGCAACTCAAACCGTTGGCGTCGAGGGGGGCATCGACGCGACTTTGGTATTGGATGAATTCAACGAACCACAACCCGACGCATTTCTTCGCGTACTTCCCGAGTGCGGCGGCCAGACCCGGCCGTATGCGGGAGAGTACATTGCAGGTGGGCCGGAATGGGTCGGCGAAATCGCCTACAGCTCGATCTCAACCGACCTGCACGACAAAAAGGTGGCGTACCTCCGCAACGGCGTTCGTGAGTATTTTGTCTTCGACGTCAAATCGCAGTTGATCCACTATTTTCAAACCGCCGAGGGACTCAGCGTCTCTCCAGATCGGGAAGGAATCTATCGATCGACCGCGATGCCAGGGCTCTGGATCGACGGACCGGCTTTCATTTCCCACGATTCGACCAGACTGCTGCAGACTCTGCAAAGAGGTCTGGCATCAAGCGAACATCAGGACTTTGTCGAACGGCTGGCACAACAGCGGCTCGTAAACGACTAAGATGAACTAATCGCTAAACCTGCAGTACCCCGGTCCGGAACGGTTCATCCTCGGCGTGCCTGGTCGCGATTTCCAGACTGCGGATCAACACGTCGCGGGTTTCCGACGGTTCAATGATCTCGTCGACCCAGCCACGCGCCGCGGCGTGGCGGATGTCGGTCTGGGTCGTATAACTCGCCACAATTGCCTGCCGTAGCTTGTCGAGTTCTCCGGCATCCGGTTCTGCTCCCGACCGTTTGAGAGCCGCGATCTCGATTTCCAGCAACGTCCCCGCGGCCTGGTGCGCTCCCATCACCGCGTACTGGGCCGTTGGCCAAGCGAATAGGAATCGCGGGTCGAACGCTTTGCCGCACATCGCGTAATGGCCCGCGCCGTAACTCCCCCCAAGAATCACCGTCAACTTGGGAACCCGACTGTTGGAAATTGCGTTCACCAGTTTCGCGCCCGCGCGAATGATCCCCGCCTGTTCGGAATCTCTTCCCACCATGAAACCGTAAACGTCGTGCAGAAATACCAACGGTAACCAGGTCTGATTGCAGTCCATGACAAACCGCGCGGCTTTGTCGGCCCCATCGTGATAGACCACGCTGCCAAACTGCAGTTCCCCCCGTGCGTTTTTTTCCGGATGGTGCTGGTTCGCGACGATTCCCACGGGAAATCCGCCAATGTGCGCGTACCCACAGACCACCGTCTGCCCGTATTCCGCCTTGTATTCCAGAAAGGAATCGGCGTCGATCAGACATTCCAGCAATTGCCGAACTTCGTACCTCTGCTGCGGCATAACAGGGAATAAATCACACAAGTCGGCTCCGTCACGCTTCGCCTCTCGCGGCGGATCCCGGCGAAAAACGGCAGCCAATTGATCTTCCGGCAGCAGAGCGACCAACGAACGCAGCCGATTGAGGCAGGCTGCGTCATCGGGTTCGCGAAAGTCGATCGTGCCACTGATCGCCGAGTGCATGCCGGCTCCCCCCAGTTCCTCGTGGGAGACGGCCTGGCCGATGGAACTCTTGACCAGCGCCGGCCCCGCCAGATACAGCCCCGAGCCTTCCGTCATTAGTAGTTTGTCGCACAGGACCGGGAGATATCCCCCACCGGCGACACAGTTTCCCATGATCGCCGCGATCTGCGGAACACCCAGCGCCGACAAGACCGCGTTGTTGCGAAAGATTCGTCCGAAATCGTCTTCGTCCGGAAAGATCTCGTCCTGGAGTGGCAGGAACACACCGGCGGAATCGACCAGGTAGACCAGCGGCAGCCGATTGATCATCGCGATCCGCTGCGCTCGCAGAACTTTCTTCACCGTCATCGGGAAAAACGCTCCCGCTTTGACGGTCGCGTCGTTGGCGATCAGCATGCAGGAACGCTCCGAGATCTTCGCCACTCCGCAGATCACGCTGGCCGCCGGGGCACCGCCGAATTCGCCGTACATCCCATAACCGGCGAATTGCCCCAGCTCCTGAAACCGGCTTCCCGGATCGATGAGTTCCGCAATCCGTTCCCGCGCCGTCAGCCGACCTTTTTCGTGCTGTCGCGCGATCGCCGCAGCCCCCCCTCCTAGGGCAATCCGCTTGCGATCGCGGCACAAAGCCGCGCAGAGTTCGTCCCAATTGGGTGCTGCGTGTGTCGCGGACTGCGGTACCGACATCACTCCCCCTCAAGCGACAACGCCGACTTAAGGAACACTGCGATGACGGCATTCAGGTAGTCGCGATTCGGTTTCTTCGCGAAACCGTGCCCTTCGTTGTCGGCATACACCGTCCAGACGGCACGCCCTTGCTCCCGGACTTTGGTCGCAATCTGTTCCGCCTCCGAAAACGGCACGCGGGGATCATTCTTGCCATGTGCCACGAGCAGGGCCGACCGAATCTTCGCGGTGTTCGCCAGCGGGTCGATGCGGGCGAAGTACTCCTGCATCTTGGGATCGCGTTCATCTCCATATTCGGCCCGCCTCAGGTCCTGCCGATAGGGGCTGGTGTTCTTAAGAAACGATCGGAAACTGGCGATCCCGACGATATCGATCCCGGCTCGAATTCGATCGCCAAAGTTTGTCAACGACGCGAGGACCATGTACCCGCCATACGATCCGCCGGAGACCGCCACGCGCGAGGCGTCAAGTTCCGGCTGCTGGGCGATCCAGTCGAGCAGAGCCCCGATATCGCGCACGCTGTCTTCGCGCAGGTCGGCGTTATCAAGTTTGAGATAGGTCTTTCCGTACCCTGCGGAGCCGCGCACGTTGGGATGAATCACCGCGATCCCCAGTTCGTTGCAGTAGAACTGGTCGGAACCGCTAAATGCCGGACGGTACTGCGATTCGGGGCCGCCGTGGATGTTGATCAGGACAGGCACCTTGTGATCGGCGGAGGCCGACCTGGGGCGGAAGTAATACGCCGGGATCTGCCGTTTGTCGAAGCTAGGGAACTGAATTCGTCGGGCGGTGACGAAGGACTCGGCATTCAAGCCTCCCACTTCGCTGAATGTCCAGCGGGTCAGCGTTTTGTCGCCAAGGTGGAGTGAATACGCGTCGGCAGGTGCGTTTGGCTGACCCAGCGTGAAGCCGAGGTGTTTGCCATCGGGGGAGAATTCGACGCCGGCAATGGTTCCCAGCGGAAGTTCCACACGTCGACGGTGGTCGTTTTCCCACAGGTAGAGGGCACTGGCCCCATCTTCGTTGGTGGTGCAGGCGACGCGTCCCGAATGCGGATCCACATCAATCGACGCGACGTCCCACGAAATGTCGGCTGTCAACCAAGCCGGCTTCATGGTCGCGAGATCGATTCGCGCCAGCTCCCGAAATTCGCCCCGCGCGTCGGTGGCAATGTAGACCGACTTGCCATCGGGGGCAAACTTCATCGGTCCACAGGCCGAGGGGGAATCTCCCGGCAGTGCGATCGGGTGGAGTTTTCGAGCGGCGACATCGAACAGCGCGGGGTACGACTCGTTGATCGAGACGTAGCGCATCATCAGCAGAGACTCACCGTCGCGCGACCAGTCGACCGCGGTCCAGTGTTCGTTTTCGACTTCCAGGAGCAGAGACATGCTGCCCGGCCGACGGGTGTCGGCAATGTACAAGTCGGTATCACGACCATTGCGACGGTTGCTATGCACGATCAACTGGCTACCGTCTGTGCGAACCGGACCGAGCAGGTTGCGCGATTTGCCATCGGTATGCGGGACCGCTTGTCCGGTCGCCCGGTCGAAGAGATAGACCTGATCGTTTTCGCTGCCACCGGCACTCATCGACAGTAGCAGGCTGCCGTCGCGGGCCTCGGGGATGAATCCCCCAGTGACCGGTTCGTTGAAGAATGTGATCTGTTCGCGACGACCATCGGGTTTGTAGACACGGTGCAACTGACTGGTGTCGCCGAAGCGCGTGCCAATCAGGATTCCGTTGCCATCGGGAGCCCAGCCCAGGAAGCTCGCGCTACGGACCGCTTGATATTGCCGAAGGCGTTCCGCGATGCGAGCGGGGACGACGGGGACTTGTTCGACGGCGACTGCGGGGGGGCGAAGCGGGTCAGCGACCGGGGCCGCGGTTTGCCCGACTGCGTCCCAGGGCAGCAGCAGAACAATCGTCGAGGCGAGAATGTAACCAGCACAAATCTTCGGCAGGCCAAATCGGGTCATGATCAGCACTCGCGAGATTTCAAAACGGGGAGGGATGCCGACGAATCCAGAGTGGGAGGATCATAACCTTGACTGACCGGCGGCGACTACCCGAAAAATAGATCTAAAAAGCCAAATATCACAGCACTCGGACGTCGACGCGACTGCCTGCGGCGACAGCAGAAATGTTTCGAAAACCGTACGTTTTTCGGGTAAATGTCTCACTTTGAGAATCCAAAGAAAATGAGAATTTTCTCCCAATTTCGTCCTTGACGTATCTCGGGTTGATGGACATTATTGCAAGGTCTAGAAAACCCAAACTGGAGGCGATTTGGCCGGTTGGGGTTACTTTTTTCCCGCTGAGAAGCGGGTTTCCTTCATGCAGGAGAAGGCTCATGGCGCGACCCAGGGCGGCGGAATTGACAGAACGAGAACTTGAAGTGATGCACACCTTTTGGAAGCATGGTGAGCAGACTGTGGCGGTAGCCCGGGATCGACTGGCGGAAACGGGTCGGGATTTGGCCTACACGACGGTGGCGACCCTCGTCCGAATTCTCTCGGACAAGGAGTTTTTGTTGCAGACAAACAAAGAGCGGCCCCTTCGCTTTAAGCCTGTCCGTACTTTTGAAGACGTGTCGGGCAATCTGGTGACCGACCTCGTTGAAAAGGTGTTCGGCGGTTCACGTGAGCAATTGCTTGCGCGACTGCTTGAGCAGCGCAAGCCCACAGCCGCCGAGCGGGAGCTGCTTGAGCAGGTTTTGGGCGAGAGTGATCCAGGGCGGTAGGGGTTGGGGCTAGACTTTCCGGGGATGTCGCCCCTGGAAAATCGGCGATGCCAAATGAGTATGAGGTCAGGTGGGCCGGCTTATGGTGGTCCACTGGGTTGGGGAGGGGCGGGGGCTGGATGAATTCCTTGGATTCGCCCACTCGCGATCGGCGGGTTCCTGGTTATACTGCGGGTGGCCTCCTTCGACAGCCCCCCGGATTTGCTCGGAACCACACTGATGGATCAACGTTACATCGTTCGCTATGGCCTCACCCGCCAGGTCGCCGAGTTCGGCGTGCGGGGTCGTGGTGAATATGCCCGGGGTGCGAGTGTGGTCGTCAAATCCGACCGCGGGCACGAACTAGGCGAAGTTCTGTGTGTCGCGAGTGACCGCACTCGCGAGTATCTGGGGAGTACGGAGTCGAAGGGGAACATTCTTCACGAGCTGAACGATCAAGATCGAAAAAAGCTGGACGAACTCCGGCTGCAAGAACCCGAGGAATTTCGGGGCGGTCGTGAACTCATCGCCGAACACCACCTTGCGATGCAGTTGATCGATGTTGAGCACCTGCTCGGAGACGAGCGGCTGGTGTTCTACTATGTCTCTGAAGCTCGCATCGACTTTCGCGATCTGGTGAAGTCGCTTGCCAATCGCTTCAAAATCCGAATCGAAATGCGGCAGGTCGGCGTTCGCGACGAGGCCAAACTGCTCGCCGACTACGGCGACTGCGGCAAGCCGGTTTGCTGCAATACGCACCTGAAGGAGATGCCGCCCGTCTCGATGAAGATGGCGAAACTGCAAAAGGCGTCGCTCGACCCGACAAAAATCTCGGGCCGTTGCGGCCGTCTGAAGTGTTGCCTTCGGTACGAGTACGACACCTACGAGGAACATCGTCGCGAGTTGCCCGGGGTGGGGGCGTTCGTCGTCACAAAACGGGGCCAGGGAAAGGTGGTCGCCCAGGAATTGCTGGCGAAAAAGGTCATGGTGCAGTACGAAGACAATCGCTACGTTCTGACTGAACTCGCCGAGGTGGTGACAGTCGTCAGCAAGGGAAAGAAGTCGGCGGATGACTGATCTCAAGTGGGCATTGGAGGATCTGCCGTATCTTGCAGCGGATTTGCCTGGGATTGGTGGCCGCATTCGGCAGAGTCCCGAGGACTTCGTGGTCGAAGAGATCCCCGCGTACCGACCGGAGGGAGTGGGCGAATTCCTCTATCTCTGGATCGAAAAACGGGGCTTGTCGGCCGAACAACTGATGAGTCATGTCGCCCGCCTGTTGCGCATCTCGCTACAGGATGTCGGCATGGCGGGATTGAAAGATCGGCACGCCGTCACGCGGCAATACATTTCAGTCCCCTTCAAATGCGAACCCCGGTTGAAAGACCTCGAACATCCGCAGTTCACCGTACTGGAGGTCGGGCGACATAAGAACAAGCTGCGCCCGGGTCACTTGCGCGGCAATCGATTCACGATCGTTGTCCGCGACGTCGTCGACGACGCGCTGGGCCGCGCCGTCGCGATTGCCGGGCGGTTGCGAACCAGCGGCATGCCCAATTATTTCGGCGAACAGCGTTTCGGTCGCGACAACGAGACGCTGGTATTGGGGCTGGATCTGCTGCGTGGCACCAAAACGCCGGCCGATATTCCGCGCGTTCGGCGGAAGTTTCTTTTGCGGCTGGCGCTGTCGGCGGTTCAGTCGGCGCTGTTCAACCGCTCGCTGTCGAATCGGATCACGTCGGGGCAGTTGTTCCAGGTTGAACTCGGTGATGTGATGCAGGTCGTCGCATCCGGGGGACCGTTTGTCGTGGAGGATATAGCGCGCGAGCAACCTCGGTTCAGCGCGCAAGAGATCGTCATCGCCGGGCCGATGTTTGGCCCCAAAATGAAGCCGTCGGCGGGCTTGGTGAAAGAACAGGAAGAGTTGCTGCTCAAGGAAGCGGAATTGTCGCGCGATGACTTCACCAAGTATCCGCTGCTCACCTCGGGAACCCGGAGGGCGTTTCTCGTCTGGCCAGACGATCTGACGGTGAATTCGGTTCCCGGCGGCGGAGTCGAAGTCGCATTCGGACTGCCTTCTGGAAGTTATGCCACGGTTCTCTTGCGCGAGATGATGCAGGAGATTTCCGCGACCGCGACGGAACCTTCGATGAGCCTTCCGCCCGATGCCGCGGCCGGCGCGGACGAACCGTCTGCCGACAGCGAAGCGGAAGTGGAATCACCAGAGGGCTAAGAACTCGTCCAAAATCAATTTCGTGGTTTGAGAAAACACAGTCGACATGCGAAGTGGATGCCGGTGGCAGGTCAAGATAGGTTTTCAGGGGATTGCCAAAGCGATCCATACGCACTTCGACGCTCGTCGTGCCGACTGTCCGCGAAACAAGTAACAAAAACGGTTTTGATTTTGCACCGGTACTTAATCCGCGTACCGAACCGGATTCCAGTCGTGGGCGACCGAGCAGAGTGTTTCGAGCACTTTGCGGTCGGGACTGGTGGCGACGATTCCCGGCAGTCGCAGCATCTTGGCCCGTTCGTCCATCCACAGTTCTCCGAAGTGGACCGGTTGGCGGTTGTGCACCCACAGCGACTCTCCCCCCAGAACTCGCGCAATGTGCAGGCTGGCGGGGAAGTCGTAGATATTCGGGCTGTGAATCAGCGAGCCGGCGTATTGCCCGCTGGCGATCAATTCGTAGGGGCAGCCCGGACAATCGTCGGCGGCGACCCCTTCCAGTCCGGTTTGTGACACCAGTTCCGCTCTCGCGCGATCGTGTTTCTGGAACCCGATCATGTAGATCTTTTTCGATTTTCCGGTCCCTGCGGGAGTTTTGTCCCAAGTGGCACGATTGATCGCGGGGAGCGATGCCAACACGGCTCCCGCCGTCCGCGCGGGATCGTCTGCTCCGCACACCACCCGATCCCCGAAGACTTCCACCCAGGCTCCGTTCGAACCCGACTCGGGGACGAACACCAGCGTGTAATGCAACGTTTCATTAGACCGCAGGGTCAGAATGATCGAGTACCCGTTCCCCGTCTTGTCGCGATACTGTTTCGTGCCGTCGATGGGATCGAGAGCGATGGTGTACGGACTCTGCGGTGCGAACCGGGTGAGATCGCCGGTTGTTTCCTCTGCCTGGATTCTGCATAGACGCAGCGCCGGGTCACCGTCGCGCAGCGCGCCAACCAGCAGTTCCTGAACCGAGAGGTCGGCCAGGGTGAGAGCATCGGTATTGGAACTTCCCGTCTTTTTGTCTTCGAGCGCGATGTTGAATTGCCGCATCCGCCGAGCGACGCTCCCCGACCACCGGACAGCCGGCGGGAGAGCGGTGTGCAGAGCCGAGACAAGATGCGAGAGATTCATGGTGAGCTTTGGCAGGGAACGGGGGAAGTGGAATGAGTCGGGAAAACAGGCGACGACCCGCATTCAGTCGAAACTGGGCTCCACGGCCATCGAGCGCAGCGAATCGGCCATGCGAACGTCAAGGTAGGGATCGACATCGGGAAAGTCGAGTCGACTTGGGGCGTCACATTGAAGGAACGTATTCCCAGTGGCACCTGAAGCTGATTGACACCCGGCCCGGATTGCCGGTATGATGAAGCATTGATGCGAATTCATCCGTCTGTCGACAAACGAGGCCATCGCCCATGCTCGTGATTCCCGGTCAGAGTGGCAGAGACAACTGCGACGGGACGATTTCCCGCCGCGCGCTGTTGAGTGTCGGAGGCTCCACCATGATGGGGCTAACACTCGGTGGAATGCTGCAACGGCAGGCTCAGGCGAAAGAAGGTGGCGTTGGCGGCCCCGGATTCGGAAAAGCCAAAAACGTCATCCTGGTTTACCTGCAAGGTGGCCCCAGCCATCTCGACCTGTGGGATCCCAAAGCCGACGTCCCCGACAACGTCCGGAGCGTTTTCAAGCCGATCGACACAAAGCTCCCCGGGGTTCAGTTCACGGAAGTCCTTCCGAAACTGGCCGCCGTGAATGACAAATTCACGATGATCCGGTCGATGAGCTACACCCCGGTCGGCCTGTTCAACCACACGGCGGCGATTTACCAGTTGCACACTGGTTACACCGCCGACAAGGTCAGCCCCTCGGGTCAGCTCGAACCCCCCAGCCCCGCTGATTTTCCGACGCTGGGTTCGAACATCATTCGGCAGAAGCCTCCCGAAGCGCAGATGCTCCCGTTCGTCATGCTCCCCCGACCGTTGCAGGAGAGCAACGTGATCGGCAAAGGGGGCTCGGCGGGCTTTTTGGGACGTGCGTACGATCCGTATATGCTGTTCCCCACCGGGGACGACATGGACATGAACAAACTCGACCGTATCAACGTCGACGACCTCAAACTGCGTGAGGAGATTTCCTCATCCCGGCTGGAACGTCGCGCCCGTTTGCGGGACACGATCAATGCTGGCATGCCCGCGCTTGACAAGGCGGTCAGCAAGACGGCGATCAACGAGTACTACGGAAAGGCCCTTGGCTTGGTCCTCTCGGGCAAGGCCCGCGACGCGTTCGATCTCACCAAAGAATCGAGCGAAATGCGGGAGACCTACGGTCGCAACACCTTCGGTCAAAGCTGCCTCCTCGCGCGACGGCTGATTGAGGCGGGAACGCGGTTCGTCGAGGTGATTTGGCCCAAAGTCGCGAATTCCGACAACCATTCATGGGACGTCCACGTCGGCCTGTCGGGGCGTATGAAGAATCAGAACTCTCCCATGCTTGATGCGGGTCTGTCGGCGCTGATCGCCGACCTCGACCAGCGCGGCATGCTGGAAGAGACGCTGGTCGTCGCCCTGGGTGAATTCGGCCGCAGTCCGATTCGTGGGGTCAGCACGTCGGGCAACTCGAATTCCGATGACGGCCGCGACCACTGGCCCTACTGCTACACCTCGGTGGTGGCGGGTGCCGGCGTCAAGCGTGGCTTCGTTTATGGCAAGTCGGACAAGACTGGTTCCGCCCCGATCGAAAACCCGGTTCATCCGATCCAACTCGTGGCGTCGGTGTATCACTGCATGGGAATCGCACCCAACACCATTCAGTACAACCACCTGAATCAGCCCCGTGAACTGGTCCAGGCCGAAGCGGTCGACGGCATCCTCGCCTAACGCAGATCTCGGTGACGAAGAGTTCCAGCCGCCTCCAGAATTGGAGGCGGCTTTTTTTATGGGTGTTTTGGCAGAACCCAGTCGGCTGGCGGTGAAAACCCGGGATTGGTCGTGGGGAAAAATGAGTTTGCGAAACCCGGAACTCCCAGCCAAGTTGGCCCCCGTTGTGGCTTCGCCTCTTCGCCCCGATCCACACCACTCCGCGAAACGTTTCGCAGCGCGAGTTTTAATTGAAGCTACGGAACGTGTCGCATGAAATTGCCTCGACTCCCCAGTTGAACGCGTGGTTTGAAATTCACGCGACACCGCTATCGAAAACGCTGCGGCGTCACAACATCCGGACTTGTGGGGAGGCTCGTCCCTCGGAAAACGGACTTCGACGACCGCTTCCTGATGGGCCCGGCTCTGCCCCAAACGCGGAGATCAAATCCCGCAATAACAAGCGCACCTGCCCATCGGAGCGCACACGTAAAAGCCAAAAAACCGGAAAACTCCCGATCCTTCAGGTGGCGCAGCCCAAACTCCGTCCGCTCTGCAACTCCTGCGGACGATCTACTGCCGTTTGTCAGTCTTACTTCTTCAACTGCTTGTGGCAGACCTTGCAACGCACGCGCTGACGGACCAGAACGCCACACTTCGGGCAGCGTTTTGTCCTTTTGGCGATCTTCAGTTTCGTACGGGGACGGTAGACCATGACTTGCAACCTGACGCGAACAATTCGTTGTGACTACTGGCCCCACCCGGACCTGACCGGATGGGAAGCCGGGCATTTTAGTTCGTGTTGCTGCGTACAGCAAGGACTCCGGGAAAAATTCAATGCGACCAGAGGGCAGCCTTCCGAATTTAATACCCGGCTGCACAGCCATCCTTCCGCGGATCGGTCCCGCCGTGCAGAACCCCATTCTTCGCATCAATGAAAATCGCCTGATAGCCCCCAAACGATCCACTCCCTTTCATGACCCGATGTCCCTTCGCGCGGAGCGCCTCCCGGGTCGCTTCGGGAATTCCCCCCTCAACAACCACGGTTCCTCCGCCCGCTTCCATCTCCCGGCCGGTTGGCGTCGCAGATCCTATATGCTGGACCCGCGCCACATCCCCCGCTTCCTGAACATTCATTCCAAAGTCAATCAGGTTCACCAGAATCTGCACATGTCCCTGGGGCTGCATGTCGCCCCCCATGACACCAAAACAGAGCCACGGCTCGTCTTCTTTGGTGACGAACGCTGGAATGATCGTATGAAACGGCCGCTTTTGCGGTTCAAACCGGTTCAGATGGTCATCGTCAAGCGAAAACAGGGAGCCACGGTTTTGAAGCGCGAACCCCACTTCACCCGGGACGATCTGCGATCCGAATCCGTGGTAGATACTCTGGATAAACGAGCAGCAGTTCCGTTCTGAGTCGACGACAGTCAGGTAGATGGTGTCTCCCCGCGTCAGTTTCGGATCGCCGGCGGGAACATTGACCGCCGCCTGATCGGGGTCAATCCGTTTGCGCTGCCGGGCCGCGTACTCTTTCGAAATCAACTCGGCCACCGGGAGTTCACCGAATTCGGGGTCGGCATAAAACCGGGCCCGGTCGGCAAACGCCAGCTTTTTCGCCTCGACAAACAGGTGCAGGTAGTCGGCGCTTTGTGGCCCCATCCGTTTCAGATCGTACGCCTCGAGGATATTCAACATCTGCAGGGCGGCGATTCCCTGCCCATTGGGGGGCAATTCCCACACATCGTACCCGCGGTAGTTTGTGGAGACCGGCTCAACCCAATCCGATCGGTGACCAGAAAAATCGGCCAACGAAAAGTGGCCGCCATTCTGCTCGCTGAATTCCACGATTTTGCGGGCGATACGTCCCTTATAGAAACCGTCACGTCCCTGCTCGGCGATCAGACGATAGCTCTTCGCGAGATTGGGATTTTTGAACACTTCCCCCACCTGTGGTGCCCGTCCGTCAATCAGGTAGGTCGCGGCGGAGTCTGGCCACTCGGCGAGGCTCTTCTCCGAATCTTGCCAACTGTGGGAGATAATGTCCGAGACCGGGAATCCGTTCTCGGCGTATTCGATCGCCGGCAGCAACAACTCGTGCAGCGGCTTGGATCCAAACTTTGTTCGCAGTTCCTCCCACCCGTCGACACATCCTGGAACCGACCACGAGAGCGGACCGGTCGCGGGAATTTCATTCAGTCCCATTTCCCGAAACGCGGTCCGCGAGAGCTTGGCGGGACTTCGACCCGAGGCATTGAGGCCGTGCAGTTTCCTTTTGTCCGCATCCCAATACAGGACGAACAAATCGCCGCCGATCCCGCAGCTCATCGGCTCGGTCACACCGATCACCGCACTGGCCGCGATGGCGGCGTCGGCGGCGTTCCCCCCCGATTGCAAAACCCTGAGGGCGGCCTGGACAGCCAGAGGCTGGCTCGTCGCTGCCATGCCATTCTTCGAGATGACTACACTGCGGCTTTGCCGGGGGTTTTCGGAGGGGCGTTCGTATCCGGGAACCGGTTGTGCCGGCTTGTCCACGGTGGTGGAAGTCGTCGAATTGGCGGCCATCAGCGCGACTCCCGCGAGAATGATAATCAGGATCGCCTGTGACACAGACTGTGCCAGTGATCGCATGCTCGACCTCCGGGGAAAAACAGAGCGCGCGGCGGGCGCGCCACAAACGACAAATCCCCCCGGGCCGACCCCGTGGGGGGGCAGTTTCTCTGAAGAGGGCGATGAATTCAACACCGGTTTTTCCCTAATCGTCACAACCCGCGAAACCACTTGAGCTGCTTCAAGTTGCGCCACCGGAATTTCCGATAAATAGAAAGAAAACCGATTTTCCGTTCCGAGAGACTCCCATGCACCCACGAAACCGTCGCCGCGCCCTGGTCGCCATTGCGCTTGGGATGGGGATGGCCTGCTGTGTGGCGTGGGTCGCTGCCGCTCCTCCCGCGAAGCCGGGTGGGGCGTCTGGTCTGGGGCTGCATTTTTTCACCCGAAAATCGTCGAGCGAAGCATCCAATAAACCGCCGACCGAATCCGGGCGAGTCCCGATTCGAACTGACGTAAGAAAATCCGCCAATATCGATGTCGCGAAACGTTCCACCGCGACGGACGAGGCGGCCGCCACAACCGCTTCAAAAAACCCGGGAAAACCAGAAACGAACACGCGGGTTCCGTCGCTCGACAAGTCCTCCACCAGACGAAACTCCGTCCCTGCGGGCGAAGTCGTTGAACTTCCCGAATCCCCCGACGACCCGCGATCGGCCACGGTGCGGGTGAATTCCCACGCCGACACCGCAAGCGAAGCGGACGAGGTTGTCCCACCGATTCCCGATGATGACGAGACAGCCCTGGCACCATTAAAAACAACGGAACGGCCCGCCACATACAAGCCGTCTCGCGTTCGTCCCCGGTCGGAAGCGTCGACAGAAGCTGTTCGGCGGGAACAGTCGCCTGCTCAAGTCCAGCGGAAGCCGATCGAGGCGGATCCCGAAGAATCGATCTCTACTTCAACCATCAGATCACAAACCGATGTCTCGGCGGGACTCTCCATCTCCTGGAAAATCGACGGTGACCTGACGCTCGGTGAATCCCGGAAAGCGCTGCTGGTCATTCAGAATTCCGGTGGACACGACGTGACGGACGTCGTCGCGCGCGCCGTCTTTTCCGACGCGCTGGAGGTCGTTCGCACGATTCCCGAACGAGAACGTCTCAAACAATTCTCGATCTGGAAGATGGAGCGAATTCCCGCGGGCACCACCCAGAAAATTGAGCTTTTGGTTCGCGCGACACAGTCTGGCGACGCGGCCTGCGTCGCCAGTGTCGTGGGAACTCAAACAGTCAGCCGGTCACTGCAGATCCTGAGGCCGGAACTCGAAGTCTCCGTCGCCATTCCCGAATCGGCCACGGCCGGCGACGCGGTCGCCGCTGTGGTCGAAATCTCCAACGCGGGGCGCGGCGCGATCCGGGACGTCAAAGCGGCGATCGACCTTTCCGAAGGGTTGTTGCACGCCCGTGGCCGATTGTTCGAAATCGACGCGGGGACGCTGGCTCAGGGGGAATCGCGGAAACTGCGGATCCCGCTGACGGCCGTCTTCAGTGGTGAACAGCAATTGACCGCGACTGCCACCGGAACCGGGGCCGAGCAGCGGGTCGCGATCGCGACAATTGAAGTCTCGGGTCCAAAGTTGTCGCTGTCGGTGCGTGGGCCGGCGATGCGGTATGTCGATCGGAAAGCGCGATACGCCCTGTCCGCTCGAAATGAGGGGACTGCCGAAACCTCGAATCTCAAATTGCGGCTGCAACCGCCCGCCGGCTTCGACTTCGCCTCGGCCACCGACGGCGGAACCTGGGATCCCGACCAACGCGTGGTCGAGTGGTTCGTCGCGGAACTTCGGGGAGGCGCGGTCGTCGAGGTGTCGGCCGACCTCATCGCCCGGCAACCCGGCGCGTATTCACTCGACGCGCGACTGGTCACCGATCAAGGGGGACAGGTCGATGCCCAGACCGAAACAGTGGTCGATTCCACACCGAAACTGGTAGTCGAGGTCGTTGAACTCGATGATCCCGTTGAAGTTGGAACCGAAACCGCCTGGGAGATTCGTCTGCGAAACGACGGCTCACGACCCTCGACAAAAAACCGGGTTTTCGCGGAGTTGCCGGCCGGTGTGCGACTGGTCGATGCTCAGGGGCCAACCAAGTCGGCGACCGACAAAGAGCTGGTCGCGTACGCGGCACTCGCCGAATTGAAGCCGGGTGCCCATGCCGTCTATACCATTCGAGTCATTGGGATACAGCCGGGCAACCAGCGCATCAAAGTGCGGGTGACGTCTGCGGAAGCGGAGCCGATCGCGATCGAGGAAACGACCCGGTTTTATTCCGACCGCTGAGTCGGCGGCGCGTCCTCAAGAATCTCCAGTCGGCCGCGAACCCCGGGTCGCAGCTTGAGTCCGGGATTGTCGACTTCCGCCCACAGCCTGACCTGGCCATTGACCGGGTTGACTTCCGGGCTGACAAACGTGACGCCTCCGTCGAACCGGACGCCACGCCGGCCGGGAAGATCGACCGTCAGCAGGGCGCGACGACCCACCAGCGATTCATCAACCTCGTGCGACTTGAAGAATCCTTCCACCCGTAAGCGGTCGAGTCGCACGATGCGAACCAAAGGTTTTCCCGCCTCGGCCCACTCTCCCGCCTGCTGATGCACCTGGACAACCATGCCTGCGAACGGGGCCTCAATACGCCGCAGCGACAGGGCCAATTCCGCCTGGCGCAATTCAACTTGCCGCAGTTGTAGAGTTGTTTCGGCGATCGCCCGATCATTGGTCGCCTGCTCGACTTCGAGTTCGGCATTGAACGCCTTGAACGACAGCGCGTCGAGTTCCGCCTCGCTGACACTGTCTTTGCGGCGGTCGTTCGATTCTTCGGCACGCTTTAAATTGCGTTTCGCGACATCAAACGCGCGACGAGCGGATCGCAATTTCACATCGCTGGCGGCCTGTTTCCGGGCGACCTCGACCTCCTGTGTGACTCGTTCGACAGCAAGCGTCGCCTCGGCTTCGTCAAGCTGCGCGAGCGGGGCCTCCGGTTCGACAAGCTGCCCCGCTTTGACGGGAATGGAATCCAGCACGCCATTCGAGCGTGCGGGAATCGAGGCTTCCTCGATCAGGGTGACCAATGCCGACTCGACCGAATGAGTCGCGCGGGGCGCGGCGGGGGATTTTGAGTCGGGATCATCGAGACCGACCAGAATCGCACCACAGGCCAGAACAAACCACATGCCGCTTCTCCCGAAATGTTAGAACAGCAGGTATTTCTGCGCATTTTCCCAAGCGGTGTGAAACCAGACATATCCCACGGGGAATTTCCCGCAGTGGACACGTGGGATCACCACCGCCCCCGGACGTCTCAGATGGGCGGGCAATTCCGGTATGCGGACAATCGCACGCACCCGTTGACCGGCGACGCGATCCGGTTCAGCCGACATCGCGAGCCGTTCCAGCTCTCCCGTGTAAGTCGTGCCCGGATCGGTGGCGAGCATGAACGCAACGGGCAAGGGCGTGTTCGATTGCGTCTGTGCCGCCAGCACATGTCCAATCGCCTCGTCTGGAATATCGACTTCCAGAATCCAGGGACCAGTCAAATCGCCAACCGTCAGTAACAGTTGGCCACGCTGCACGGGCCGTGACGCCAAAGTCTCGCGTACATCCCAGGTCAACACGTCACCATCGATCGGTGCGCGAACAATCAATTCGTCCGCCTGTTCCTCAAGCAATCGGGACTGGCGTTCCAGGCCAGCGACTGTTTCACGAAGTTCTTCCTCCTCGGCAGTGTTTTGATTGGATTTTTCGCGGTCGGCGGCGGTCTGTGGATCGGATTGAAGTCGCGCCGCCTCCAACCCCGCCAGGCGACGGCGGGCGGTTCGCAATTCGCCCGCCACACGAGTCTGTTCCAAATCGAGTTGCGACCGGGAAAGTCGCAACAGCACGTCATCGGTCCGGCAATGAGTTTCATGTTCCGCTTCGATCGATGCGACGACGCCGTCGGTACGGGCAAACAGGTCGCGACGGACTTCCGGCTGCAACGTCCCTTTTCCGGAAACGGTCAATTCCGCGGGAATCAACCACAATAACGCCAGTGCGCATAGCAACGCGATCGCCCCCACGCGGATCCGCGAGAGATTACGCCGCAGTTGCCACGAGCCGATCCACGAAACCACCGAAAAAAACGGGAGGCTCTCGTGTCGGCGACAGTTCGCAAGAGCCAGCGCGGTGTGTCGGACCAACGTGGCATACGGTTCGACCGACTGTGGCTCCGCCTCAAACGCAGTCCAGTGTTCAAAAAGTATCGCGCCTGTAGCGTCGCTCGAGCGCGAATCCTGACGTTGTGCTGCGGCGCGATCGGAACCGGAATCGTTTCCCTCCGCTTGGAGTCGATCAGTCGCGGTCAACTCATGGCGTAACGGCCAGATGAGAATGCGACGGGCGTTTGTCAATTCGCACAGCACCCCGCTGAGGGATTCGATCTCCGGGGGAAGTGTCTCTGGCGGAGACGGATACCAGACCGGTTCTCCGCCGGCGGCAACAGCGGTCGCAAGTTCCTCAATCGCGACGACGACCGGCGAACGAGGGTCGAGCGTCGACTGACCACTCGTCGCCAGGAGTCGCGATCGCCCCCGTCGTTCGGACACCACTGAGATTCTGTCACATCGGACGATCTCTCTTCCCTCATTCGACGCCGTGAACGCGACACTCTCGGGGTCGAGTGTCGCGTGCAGCTTTCCAATGAACCGATCCCATTCCTCGCGTCGGGCATCCCGTTGTCTCAGCGCTGCCAAACGTTGTCGGTCGAAATACACCCGCGCGGCGTCGGCAAATGCTGTGAGCAGTTCCAGCAGTGCCGCTCGGGTCGCGGGTGATTCCGCGTCGCCCAACAGGACTTCAATCACCGCATCGGGTGGAGAATCGGGACTGACAATCGGGGCGAGTAACAACGTCGACCGGGTCGGATTCAACACATGGTCCGATTCGGAATCCCGCAGACCCGCCAGTGCGGCGATCGGTTTTCTTCCCAAGATCACACGCCGCAGCAGCAGCTCGTGCCCCGCGTGCGAATTCAAACCTCCCGCCAAAAACACTGGCTCAGATTGAAAAAACTCCGCCGTCGAGACCGCATCGATCGAAGCGGCGGGCGGTTCCCCTGGTCGGTGGTCGGCTGGCCAGATCGCCCCCCGGCGAACCCCCAAACCCGAGACCACAGACCCCAGCAGTTCTGTTTGGAATTTCGCCAGGGCCAAGTCGCCGTCGGCCAATTGAACCACTCGATCCAACAGGCTCTCAATTTCCGCGATTGTCCCACGATTCGCCGGGGAAACCGCAGATTCGGAGGTGGGGAACGAGGATTCCATCCGGTAAACTCGAGTCGCCAACGTGAGGGGGGATTGGCCGCGAACTGCCACTGGCAATTCAGGCAGTTTGGGCAGGCAGTCGCACCAAGGTGATGGGATTTGACGGGTGACGGGGTCATTCTGACTGTACCGCGCTTTCCGGTTCTGACGATAGAGAGACTGTGTATTTCGATTCCCGTCCCCGTCCCCGGTTCCGTCTCCACCATGGTCCGACCCGCACAACGCTGGATCTGTCTGCTGACGGCGGCTGTGATGGCTCTGCCGGGCTGCAAATCCGGTGGGCCGACACTTCCGTTCCAATCAGCCGACTCATCGCATCCGGTCTCTGTCCCTTCGGGAATCGACGTCGATGAACCAAACTTTGAAAACGAAGATCCGTTCCTTCTGGCGGCGACCGCCGAGCCGCTGAAGATCGGCGACGACCAGGAACCGGTTTACTGGGATCTGACGCTCGAACAAGCGATTCAGATGTCGATGGCGAACGCCAAAGTGATGCGCGATTTGGGGGGCCAGATTCTCCGGAATCCCCTGACAACCCGCACCACGAGTGATCCCGCGATTACGGAGACCGATCCCCGCTTCGGGGTTGACGCCGCCCTCAGTCAGTTCGACGCCACACTGTCGAGCAGCGCCGTCTTCCAGAAGAACGACCAAGCGGTCAACAACGTGTTCCTCGGTGGCGGAACGCGCATTCTGCAACAGGATCTGCAGATCTTTCAGACGCAGATCAGCAAGCGGGCGGCGACCGGGGCCGAATTCACAGTCCGCAATAATACTATCTATGACGCGAACAACTCGCCTGGAAACCTGTTTTATTCAACCTGGAACACCAACATCGAAACTGTCGTTCGACAGCCGCTGCTGCAAGGCGGGGGCGTCGATTACAACCGCATTTATGGCCCCAACGGAATCCCGGGACTACCCAGCGGTGTCTTACTCGGACGAATCAACACCGATGTCAGTGTCGCCGACTTCGAACTCGGTGTTCGAAATTTCGTCAGTGACGTCGAGAACGCATATTGGGATCTGTACTTCGCCTACCGCGATCTGGACGCGAAAGTCCAGGCCCGCGACGCGGCTCTCGAAACGTGGCGGAATGTCGCCGAACGTGTGAAGGCGGGACGGGGAGACGCCCAATCCGAGGCGCAGGTTCGTGAGCAGTACTTCCGCTTCCAGGAAGAAGTTCAGAACTCGCTGACCGGGCGACTGATCGAAGGGACCCGCAGCAACAGCGGCGCGCAAGGGGGAACCTTCCGGGCGACTGGTGGCGTGCATGTCGCCGAACGTCGGCTCCGATTGATGATCGGGGCTCCCATCAGCGATGGTCGCCTGATTCGACCTTCTGATGAGCCTCAGATGGCTCCGGTCGCATTCGAATGGAGCATGTCGCTCGCGGAATCTTTGGCGCGACGCCCCGAGTTGCGTCGTCAGAAGTGGCTCATCAAGCGGCACGAACTGGAGATTCTCGGCAGCAAGAACTTGTTGCTTCCCCGGTTGGATGCAATCGGACTGTACCGCTGGCGCGGCTTCGGCAAGGATCTGATGGATCAGTCGACCCAGAACGAAAACGGCATCTTCAACAACGCCTGGGGCAACCTCTTGGGTGGCGGATTTCAGGAATGGCAACTCGGAATGGAATTCTCGGTCCCGCTCGGTCTGCGAAAAGGACACGTGACGGTGCGAAACGCCGAACTCCTGGTCGCCCGGGAACGGGCGCTGCTGGCGGAACAAGAGCGAAACGTCGTCTTGGAATTGAGCAACGCGGTCGCCGATGTCGATCGCGCCTACGCGGTGATGCAGACCAATTACAGCCGTCGCAAGGCGGCTCAGCTTTACCTGGCGGAAGTGCAGGAGCGGAGCAGCCGGGATGAGGAAGAATCGAAGGCACTTCAGACGTTGATGCTCGAACTGGAGGCGCAGCGCCGTCTCGCCGAGTCGGAAACACAGTTCTTCAAGACGCTGGTTGAATACGAATTGGCGGTGAAGAACGTCCACTTCGAAAAGGGGTCGCTGCTGGAATACAACGGCGTCGCACTGGCGGAGTCGGCCTGGCCCAACAAAGCGTACAACGACGCCCTGGTGCGAATCCGCCTGAGCCGACCTGCTTCCGACCACGCGGTCGACGCGCTGGCACCGGCCCAAATCGTCAGCGAAGGTCCGGCCCCGCAGCGGTTTGGCCCCGGCCCCGCGCTCCCGGCGTTCGTTTCTCCGGTGGAAGCGATTTCCCCCACTGTGCCCCCCGCCCCGGCCTCCGATTCACGACGGTAAGTTGCCACGCACTATGCCCAGCGTCCGCTCTCCCCAGTCGCATTGTCAGGTTGGTGTCGCCCGGGGTGATATCACGCCTCCGGTTGGCATTTACCACCGTTTGTGGGGGGCTGCTACGCATGAACGGGCGACCGCCGTCCATCGGCCGCTGACGGCGACGGCGGTTTGCTTTCGGCCGTCAGAGGGGGATCTATCCCGCGAACGGATCCTGATCGCGGTCGACCATTGCCTGCTGTGGGGCGGTGAACAGAGTCGCCTGATGGCGGGGCTGGTCGGTCGGGCACAGATTCCCGCGGAGTCAATCCAGATCGCCTATTCCCACACTCATTCGGGAGGGCTGATTGACCTGTCGCGCCGCGATCGTGCCGGGGGAGAGCTGCTGGAGCCGTACCTGGAATCGCTCGAAGCGGAACTGGCCCGGCTGATTGTCGCGGCGCGCACTCAAGCACGGCTGGCACTCATCGTCTACGGGACCGCCCGCTGCGACCTCGCAGCGCATCGAGACTTTTTCGATGAGGCGACTCAACAGATCGTGTGTGGATTCAACCCGACGGGATCGGGGGACGATACCGTGGTTGTGGCGCGCATGACGGCCGTCACGGGCGAGACGCTGGCGACACTGGTGAACTACGCCTGTCATCCGACCACGCTGGCGTGGAAGAACACGCAGATCAGCCCCGATTTCCCCGGGGCGATGCGCGAGGTGGTGGAGGTTGCCACGGGGGCTCCGTGCTTGTTTCTGCAAGGGGCGTCCGCTGACTTGGGGCCACGCGAGGGCTTTGTGGGCGATCTGGCGGTGGCCGACCGGAATGGCCGGCAGTTGGGTTACGCGGCCCTGTCGGGATTGACGGCTCTGGGGCCCCCCGGCACCCGGTTTGAATACACAGGACCCGTAGTTTCCGGCGCGACGCTGGGAATTTGGGATTGGAAACCGGTCTCGGATGCGGAGCGATCGGAAATGTCGACGTTCGAAATCCGTGATTTGACTGTTCCGCTGCCGTATCGTCCGGAACTTTCCACTGTCGCCGAGGTGAAAACAGAACGGGCGGGATGGATTGAGAAAAAGCAGGCGGCGGAAGCGGCCCGCGATACCCTCGCTGCGCGAGATGGTCACGCGATGATTGAACGGATGGATCGTCAGTTGACCCGCTTATCGGTCTTGCCGGCGGGACCGGAGTTTCCCTTTCCGGTGACATTGTGGCGCATGGGGGACGCCGTCTGGATTGGTGTTGAAGGGGAGTTGTATCAAGTGTTTCAGCGGGAATTGCGGACCCGGTTTCCGAACCTGATGCTCGTGATCACGACGCTGGCGAATGGATCGCGCTGTTCCTACCTGCCCGAGGCGAACGCGTACGGCAAGGGAATCTATCAGGAGTCGATTGCCCTGTTGGCGGCTGGCTGCCTGGAGCGATTGTTGGACGAAGTGGCTTGGGAGATCGAACGGCTCACGCGTTGACCCTTGTGGAAACCCGGCTTAGAATCGGGTGTTCGAAGAGGTGAGATGTCGGTTCGATGGTTCGTCATCCATTGGCAACAACCAATAGACGGTTTTCTGGCGGAGCGCGCGATGCAGTTGGTGCTGAACCGGTCGGTGGTGCGGGGTCTGAGTGTCTTTTCACTGGTCGCCTGCGGACTGTTGGCGATGGCGTCGAACGCGGCCTTCGCCCAAAAGTCGAAAGAGGGTGAAGAACGTTACGACCCGGTCGTCAAGACGCTGGCTACGAAAGACGGGGTGAATCTCAAGGCAACCTATTACCAGTCGAACCGCGGAAAGGACGCTCCCGTGGTCGTGCTGTTGCACCAGGCCGACGGCAATCGTCAGATCTGGCAGGGGGGGGAAGGGTTCGCTCCCCGTTTGCAGAATGAAGGGTACGCGGTTCTCACGATCGACCTGCGGGGGCATGGCGAATCGAAGGGAGATGGTGCCGGCGGGGGGGGCCAGGGGGGCAAGAAGTCGCGTCCGCTGCGGAAGCAGGATTACATCGCGATAATCGATTTCGACATGGAGGCGGTAAACAAGTTTCTGTTCGATGAGCATCAAGCCGAGCACTTGAATATGAACAAAACGGCGTACATCGGTCCTGACATGGGAGCGACCGTCGTCGCGTATGCCGCCGTCCGCGACTGGAGCAAGCTCCGGTATGAAGACGCTCCGGTTGATTCAGGCATGCAGACCCCCCGGGGGGAAAACGTGCGGGCGCTGGTCTTGATTTCTCCGCAGCAGAACATCCAGGGATTTGGGATGGCCGCTCCGATGAAGTTTCTGGGTGCCCCGATTCGCAACATCGCGTTCCTGGTCTGTGTGGCGGAACGTGACTCGCACGACAAGGGGCAGGCGAAGAAGACGTTTGATCAAGTGTCGTCGTATCCCAAGAGCGACGAGCGGATGTATTTCAAAGAATATCCTGGCAACGCGCGGGGGACCGACCTCCTGGGGAAACGTAAGCTCGAAGACAACATTTCAACATTTCTGAGCAAACACCTCAAAGAGCCGCAGATCCCGTGGACCGACCGCCGGCCCGCGGATGATCGGAAATAACGCGTGCTGCGGTATCGCGACTCTTGATCAGTTGACCACAAGCGGTAGTTGCTTGGACGAATCTGGCTTCTCGCCGACCGTGCGGAGATTTGGTTTCGCGGCCAGGGGGCCGCACGGTCCGCGAATTCGCGCTGTCTGTATCGGTACTTGCGCACACGCTATCGCGTCACCCCCGAACCGGTCTTGACGAGTTTTCCCCAGTCTGCGAAAACGCCCCTCCTCTCTCGATCTCCCCTCGATCGTCCTTCCTTTCGTTCCCTTCCGTCACATTCCCCCCCCTTCGTGTTCGCGGCTCAATTTGTGCCGCTGACTCCCACCGAATCCGCCCGGGATGGCCGCCATGTCGCGCTCGTCGCTTTCGTTTGCCGCCGGTTTGGGGTTGCTCGCCAGCTCGATCGGCTGTTCGCATATGACCGAAACGAAGGTCATCACGGCGTTTCATGAGAGCCTCTCGAAGCACGACCTCGACAAACTGCGCGAGCAGGCGTCTGACGAGTTCGAGTCGCGGGCGGTCAAAGGAGCCGACACCTTCGACGCTCTGGAGCTGATTGACTTTCCGGAAGGGAAGATCAAGGTTGTGAAGTCGGTCGACACCGAAAAAGACGACCGGAAACGTCCGATCGAAAAGAAGGTGACGATTGAAATCGGCGAAGAAAAGAAACGCGTTGTCGTCTTCTTGAAAAAGGACCCCGACCTCAAACGCTGGGTCGTCGTGGACGAATATCTCCGCAAGGAAGATGTCGAAAAAGGGAGATCACTCTCAACCCGGCTGGAACTCCTGGTCAGTGTCAACCGGTCTCTGGCCGCCTGGCGCGGCGGTAACCGTGGCGAGATTGGCACGGTCGCCACACCGGAGTTCACCCAGGCGATTGCCAGCCTGACTCCCGATCACTTCCGTCAACTCTCCACCAAACTGACGACCGGCATCGCCCCTCAGGCGCGGGTGCTGCCCAATGACCGTATTGGTGAAGAAACCGCCACCACACACGTCGCCCGCAGCGATGGCGAACTCGTCCTGAAATTCCGCCGTGTCGACAACCGCTGGCTGCTGGACGATGTCGCGCTGGAAACCCGCAAAGGCAATGGCGACATCGCTTCCGTCCGCGATATGACGTCGGCCCTGGGAACCGCGGTCTGGTTTTTGCAATGCTACCGTGACCAGAACAAAGACAAGCTGGCAGAAATCTGCGAACCGCAGTTCTTCCGCGGAAGTCTGGCCGCCGCCGATCTCAGTCAGGTGCCCCTTCCCGAAGGGCCGGCCAGCATGCAGGATTTTGAGCTGGATCTGAAAGACAAGACCGCCGCGATCGTCGTCCGGCATGGCGAAGAAGTGGTGAAGATCAACCTCGAGCGGACCGCGAACCAGACGATTCACGACGTGCCGAGGTATGTCGTCGATGAAGTCACGATTTACGAATTGAACAGCACGCAGGACAAGCGGCTGTCGTCGCTGTACAACAGCCGGCACGCGTTGGACGAATTCTCACAGGCTCTGGCCCGACGCGATCTGTCGGCACTGCTGGCGAACTCCACCCACGACTTCAAAGACAAGGTCTGGCAGTCAACCACCAACGAACATTTCGCCTGGATGCCGCTGGATGAATTCTCGCATGGAAAGCTCCGCGTTTTGCAGACGCTGTTCAAGGGGCCACTCACAGAAATCCTGGTCGAGCATGGCGACACTCCGGTGACCTACCAGTTGCGGGACGAAGAAGGCCAGATCCGCGTCGATGACGTGCTGGTGCCGGCGGCCGATTATCCCCAATCGCTCAAAGCGACCCTGGAGGCGATGATTCCCGTCGCGAATTTCGCGCTCGCCCTCGAAGCGGGCGACATGAACCGCGTGCGGGGTGTCGCCGCCCGCGATTTCACCCGGGCCGTCTGGGTGCATCTCGACGCGGTCCCTCAATTCGATCCGGCTCCCGAGAGTTACCTGAAAAGTCGACTCACGGGGATCAGCATTCAGGGGAACAACGCCACCGTGGCACTGGGTAACAACCGCCAGGGTGCCCAGGTTCGGCTGACACGTGAAGGGGGCCGCTATAAGGTCGAAGACATGACGCTGATCGCTGGCGCATTGCCCGACGAGCGGATCGCGCTCAAGCGAACGATTCGCACGCAACTCGCCGAGGGACGGTATTCGACGGTCGACTCGACAGAATCGATACTGGCGGCCGACGACCGCGACGACGATTGACGAATTCGCACGGAATCGCGCGGCCTACCACCAGTACAATCGCCGCGCGTTGCCGTCGAAAATCTTCTCGCGGTCTTCCTTGGAAAGCCCGGGCCAGGTGTCTTCCAGCGCCCTGAAGACCCGGGCGTAGGTCGTTTTCAAGACGACATGGGGAAAGTCACTCCCCCACATCAGACGGCCCGCGTCGAACCGTTCGAGCAGTGTTCGAAACAGCGGCTGGCAATCGGGATAGGGCCAGGGCGTTTCCGAGTAGTAGTAATAACCGCTCACTTTTAACGTGACGTTGGCACAGTCGGCGAGACTCAACAGAGGTTCGAACCGATCGGCTGGTGTGTTGGCGGTGAAATCGGGGTGGGCGAGATGGTCTACCACAATGGACGTTCCGGGAAACCGCAGCGCCATTTTTCTGACGGTCGGCAGGTGCTCAAAACCGCACAGGACACTGACGACGGCACGCAGATCACCCGCCCGCTTCCATAAGGGAAATGTCGCTTCCGCGCCAAAAATCTCGTGTTCCGCGGAAACCTTGGGACGTAGTCGTAAACCGCGACAACCGCGCTCATGAACCCAGTACGACAGCTTGTCCGCCGCGTCGGCTGAACGCGGGTCGACGACGCAGACTGCCGCGAATCGTTCCGGACGGTCCGCCGCGCAGTCCGCGACATAGCCGTTGTCTTCACCCGGATAGACAGGCTGCACCAGCACTGCCCGGTCGATCTGGTGATCGTCGAGATATTGATCGAGCAATTCGGCCGGCACCGCGGTATGCGGGCTGACAATTGTCGACGTCAGCCGTGGAAAGTCGGGATGCGCCCGCCAGACGTGAACGTGAGAGTCGATCGCCATAGGATCCCTTTTCCTGCGACTTGCCGCGTGATGGGTGTGACCGCTATTCCAACACCCGCACGGTCGTCAGCGACTGAATCCGGCTGTGGTCTTCCCACTTCCAGACGATGCGTTTCTCGCGAGTCACTTCAAACGCGTGGGCTCCTTTGCCTTCCTGACCACGGAGAAAATTCCCGATCACCACATTGCCGTTCTTGAGTCGCTGGATGCTCGATGCCCAGGTGAGATTCAACTCGGGAGCGTCGCTCGCCTGGAATTCCCAAACGATCTTCTTGTCCGGTGTCACCTCGATTACCCGCTTTTGTGTGCCGCACGAGATGAGCGTGTTTCCATTCGGCAGGCGCTGGGCGTCGCCGGCGTTTTCGACTCCCGTGTATTCCCAAACGACCTTCCCCTTTGGATCGACTTCCCGGGCGGCCCCTTCGCCCTCATGGGCGGCCAGAATGTTGCCGTTCTCGAGTTTGTGGATATTTCGCACCTGCAAGTGGTAGTTTTCGACGTTGGTTGTCAATGGGGTGATGTGAACGACTTCCCCCTTGGGGCTCACCTCAACGGCTTGGCACGGACCCTGTTCAGCGACCAGCGTGTTGCCGTTCGACAGACGCTCGCATCCCAACACCTGTGGGCATTTGCTGACATAATTCCAGACTTCCTCACCCTCGCGAGTCACTTCGCGGACTCCGGTCGGCTTTCCACCGTAGGCGTAGAGAACGTTTCCGTTCGGCAGCACCTGGAAGATCACCGCGATGCTGGGGGGCTTGTGTTCCCAGACGATTTTGCCGGCGGCATCCAGTTCCAACAGGCGGTTCGGGCCTTTGCCGTACTCGAAGAACATCAGCTTGCGACCCGTCTCGGCGGGGTCGGCGTGCGCGGTTGTGGCGAACCCGGCCACAAGCAGTAGGCTCAGGGTCCAGGCAAGTGTTCGGCGAATCATGAACGCGAACTCGCAACAGTGAAATCGTGCGGACGAAGCCAACATCAGGGGCGACATGCAGGAATCGTGGGAAAGTCGTCGGTGATTGTCAACAACCGCAAGATCAACCGGGGGAATTCAGCGCACGGGCTTCAGCCATTTGTCGAGGACGGCAAACGCCTCAAGACCGGCGACATAGTGCCCCCCCTCAAAGATCTCGAACGTGGCCTGGTCGGCGAATCCCAGCTTCTCGTACCAGCTCTGCACGATGCGGAATTCCTCCTGGGCCATTTTCCAATACGCCACCTTGTCCTGCCGGCCCTGTTCGATGTGCAGCACGCGCGGACAGATCAGCGAGCAGATGTCGGCGTCGGCGAATTCCGTCGCCTGTCGACTGAAAAACGGGTAGTTGTAATCGACCTCGATGTACGCAGTGTAAAACGGCGAGGGTTTCGTCATTTTCTGCGTCGACTCCATGAAGTGCCCGCTGACGACGCACGCCGCCAGTCGGCGATCGAGGGCCGCCGCGTACATCGCCGTTCGTCCGCCCCAACTGATCCCAAACACGCCAATCCGATCACTGGCGACATCGGGGTGGGTGGAAAGAAAGTCGACCGCCCGGATCATTTTGAATTGTTCCAGGCCCTGCATGCGCTGCCCGACCATGATCGCCTTGCGATCAAGCCAGTCTCGTTTCTTGGCTCCGTTCATCATGACCGGCGCGAAGACAACGTAGCCTTTCTCGACCGCCTGTAGACCGAACCGGTTGTGATAGTCGGTCTTCTCGACCAGTCCACACACGAGTTCGGGGGTTCCCTCCATGCCATGCATAGCCAGAATTGCCGGCCGCCGGCCCGGGTACTTCGTCCGGTCGGGAACCAGCAGCACACCGTAGACGTCGACCTTGTCAAACGCCGGGATCCAGACGCGGTAGGCGGTGTGTGACGCCGTTTCGAGCACCTGTTCCACGCGGATTTCCCGTTCCGGTGCCTGATAGGGCAGGCCACCCAGATAGTCGGCGAACCGCGCCCGCCACGGTGCGACCGAGCGCTCGTACGCATCCACACCGCTGAAATCCCGTTTCCAGGCCTGCGCCCGCTGGGGATACGACGCGTCGAGCAGCTTGTCAAAGTAGGCGTCAAGTTCCGCGCGTTGTTCCTCCTGGTAGCGTTTCTCGAGTTCTTCCTGCGGAGGTTGAGCCAGCAGTTGGCTGGCTCCCCACAGCAACCAGGACATCAGGAAACAACGGAAGGACGTCTTGTTTCGGAGCATGGCGAGAATGAGAACCTTATTTCGCACTAGTCGACGCGTTCCACCACCAGCGGCCAACGGGGAGTTTGGGCGGCGGAGATTCCTCACCTGGCTTCGTGGAGGCCGACTTGATTGTGGACTTGAGTGTTTCCCGAAAATCGATCTGCACCCCACCAGCCACCTGCACGACGATATCGGTCTGATCAAACACCTTGTGCGCGATCACCGAGTCAACCACCCGGGGCGCGATCACAACGGCCGCTTGATACTCCCCGCCCGGAGCGAAGCTCCCCAAATTCCAACTCGCCCGTTCCAGCAACCCCTCCTCGCGCGTCAGCGCGGCGGCCAGCGCGAGGTCGAACACATTTCGCAGGTCGGCGAACACCGGATCACGACGCGCCAGGTCTTCGTAATGGTTCGTGAAATTCTCGGCGAACAGGCGATTGATCGGCTCGGCGGCTCCAGTGGGAACGTGCTGACCCTGCGAGTTCACAAACTGATTTTCCGATTGAACCTGAACCGAACCTCCCTGGAACTCAAACGAATTCCGGTCGGCACCGCGAACAATCGCGTCGTACTTCATGGTCAGCCACCAACGCAGCGCCTCCATCGGCAGTCCGCGCGCGGCCCGCATCTGTTTCAACAGTTGAAAGTAGCTGGGAATCGATGCGCCCCCATCCACCTGACCGACACCAATCAGTTTCATCCGGTAGTCGGCCTCAACCAGAACCCGCGCGACGTTGGTGTCCGCCGGCACGCCGTGGACCACAACGTCCTGCAAACCCAGACGGTCGTGCAGTTCCTTCAGCCACTTTTTTAACTGTCCCGGCCGGAGCGCTCCATTCCGGTTCGACGCCTCTACGAACTCTTTCAGTTGTTTGAGATTCGCATCGCGGGTGTTGATCGAACAGCCGAAATTCCCGTCTCCCTCGACCGCCAGGGAACGCAGCATGACGACCAGATCGTCAAGCTGCATCAGCGGTTCGCCGCTCTCGACCCCCACCGCGCGGCCGTCGGATCCATATTTCCAACCCTCGGCCGGACCGGCAAGAACGATCTCGCGTTCATCGGGGTAGTAGAATACGTACTGGATCCGTGTCAGACCGGCGAGACGGCGCATCGTCTCGGGGATGCTCTCACCCGCCTTCAGTCGGGCCGCGACCGCTGCTTCGAGTCGACGCAATGAAACCATCCGCAACGGAGCGCGTTCCGCCATGTCGGCAGTCAAATCCGCGCTCCGGGCCTGCCTCGCCAGTTGCGAAAGAGTCCCGCCCGATTCCTGCCGGGTCATCTGCCGCAATTGTCCCTGAGGATCCACAAACACGCCGGTGTTATACGGGCGCATCGAGCCGACTCCTCCCAGCGCCTCCCACGACGATGGATCGACCGTCGACTGAATCAGGTCGGTCAATTCGGTGAAATCCGCGACACTGGCACCGCCGGATGCCGAGCGGCCACGAACCGCCCGTCCTCCCTCACGCGCGCGTTCTTCACGCTTCGGCTGCTTGCGGGCTGTCGCGCGAGCCCCTTCAAAATCACCCGCGGCCTGCTGCGCGTCGCCGATTTTTCGCAGCGCGGCGGCGCGGTCCGCAGGATCGGAAATCGCGGTGGCCGCATCGACCGCCGGACCGAATTCGCCCGCGGCGATCTGATCGGAAATCCGGTTTTCACCGGCAGTTGTTGTGGTTTCGCACCAACTCGCCAGCACAATTCCCAACGCGAAAATCATCCACAAACGGGATCGGCCCAGGGATTTCGCGATGGAAAGTGAATGGAACACGGGGAGCGCGCACAGAGTCATCGCAACCTCCAGTTTGACATTGGGGAGCTGTCGAAACGCGGCACTTCACCCATCACCAACGTCGACATTCGCCGATCAAGGGAAGAATTGCAAGAAAAAAATGCGGGAATTTTGCGGAAAAAACCACATCGCGGTTATTGACAACCAAGTTTCCAACAGCTTAACTCTGTTCACGGAAGCCCATGACGGGCGAAAAAACCGGCACAACCGAGTCAAGTTTCAGGAGGTGAAGATGGCCGCAGACAAAGCCAAGCCGAAGTTGGTTACGAAGTCCGAGTTCTTGAAGTCGATTTCCGAAACCACCGGTGTCGCGAAGAAAGACGTTTCCGCCGTACTCGACGCGGTGAGCGAACTCGTCAGCAAAAACATTGGCAAGAAGGGGCCTGGCGTCATCGCCATCCCCGGTCTCGTCAAGATCATGGTGCGTGTCAAGCCCGCGCAGCCGGCGAAGAAGGGTGTGATCAATCCCTTCACGAAGGAATTGCAAGATCGTCCCGCCAAGCCCGCGACCAAGAAAGTTCGTGTGGTGCCCCTCAAGGCGCTCAAGGACATGGTCAAGTAGTTCGAGTCCCGCCCGGGATCCTCGGAACCGCCGTCCGTGTTTCAGTCGCCACGTGGCAATTGCCATTGGGCAATCAAAGAGCGAAGCGTTCTGGCCGCGAATTGTCGCGATCCAGAGAGCTTCGCTCTTTCTGTGTTTCCCCCATCCCGCGTTTCTCTCTCCCGCAGCCGGTGGAAATGTCGCCGCTCGATGCCGCTTGTTCCGACGCGCGCTCGGCACTATTGGCTGAGTTGAATTCGGCCGGCCATTGGGAGGGGGAGCTCTCGACATCGCCCCTGTCGACCGCGACCGCGGTCATGGCGCTCTTGCAAATTGAGGCCAGTACGCCGGCCGTCGCGCGACCGGCAGACGCGGCGACGACTCCCTCCGCGCCTTCGGGAACTTCCGAAAACTCACACCGCGTTCTCGCCAACCGCGGACTCGACTGGCTTGTCCGACACCAGAATCCGAACGGGGGCTGGGGAGACACGCTGCAGAGTCACAGCAACATCTCCACCACCATGCTGGCGCACGCGACACTGACATTCGCCGGCCGGGACTGGAATCGAACGGAGGCTGTCCGTCGCGCGTCGGCATATATCGAACAGGCGGGCGGGGTCCCCGCGCTACTGGCGCGGTACGGGCGCGATCATACGTTTTCGATCCCGATTCTCACGCATTGCGCTCTGGCGGGTCTCGTCGATTGGAAGCGCGTGACGGCGCTCCCGTTTGAACTCGCGTGCCTCCCAGCCAATTTTTACAAATGGGTCCGATTGCCGGTCGTCAGCTACGCATTGCCCGCGCTGATTGCGATCGGCCAGGTCCGACATGCGAAACGGAAACCGTGGAACCCGCTGATTCGGCTGCTGCGAAACGCCTGCATTCCCGGCAGTCTGCGCGTCCTGGAGCGAATTCAACCCGCCTCCGGGGGGTACCTGGAAGCGACGCCGCTCACGAGTTTCGTCACGATGAGCCTGGCGGCGATGGGGCGGGCCAATCATCCTGTCGCCCGTCTGGGAGCGAAATTTCTCGAAGACTCGGTCGGTCCCGATGGCAGTTGGCCCATCGACACGAATCTGGCGACCTGGGTCACCACCCTGGCAATCAACGCGCTCGAAGGGGATCTGCCAGACGAGCTGCGTCCGGGCTTGCGGGCCTGGCTGCTGGGACAACAATGGAAGCAAATCCATCCTTACACCAACGCCGCCGCGGGAGGTTGGGCCTGGACCGATCTGACCGGCGGTGTCCCCGATGCGGACGACACGCCGGGGGCGCTTTTGGCGCTCGTCAAACTGGCTGGTGAGAAGCCCGACACCGAGATTGACGCGGCGCTCATCGCCGGTGCGGGCTGGCTGCTCGACCTGCAAAACAACGACGGGGGCTGGCCGACGTTTTGTAAAGGCTGGGGCCTGTTGCCCTTCGACCGAAGCGCCCCCGATTTGACGGCACACTCTTTGCGGGGACTCGACTACGTCGATCGTCGGCTGCAGTGCCAGGGGGATTGTGCAGCCATAAACGAACTCTCCCGGCGAATCGCGACCGCGCGCCGGGCCGCGCTGGCGTATCTCGCGAGGAGTCAGCGGCCCGACGGAGCGTGGTTGCCACTCTGGTTTGGAAATCAGGACGTCCCGGATGACGAAAACCCGACCTACGGGACGGCCAAGGTGCTGATGGCGTATCGGGATCTGGGGCTGTGCCTGGGCGAAACCCGTTCTGCCGTTGAGCGAGGAATGCGTTGGCTGATGCAGGCTCAAAACGCCGACGGCGGATTTGGAGCCGGCTCGGGAACCGTTTCGACCCTGGAGGAAACCGGACTGGCGATGGAAACCCTGTGTTCGCTACCGTCGGAACTGAAAATTCCGAAGGAAACGATCGTGAACGGAATTCGGTGGCTGGAGCGGGCGGTCGCGGCGAAGTCGTGGCAGACACCGTCGCCAATTGGGTTCTACTTTGCTAAGTTGTGGTACTTCGAGAAACTGTACCCGCTGATTTTCTGTACCGGTGCCTTGCGCAGGGCACGGGAATGGTGCCAGCGGAACAGCCCCCCACTGACAGGCTGAAGCGTCAACCGCGACCGGTGTTGGGCTTGCCGCCCCCCGGTTGGGGACTACAAAATCCAGATTGCCGAATTCCTGTCTTCCCGCGGAGCCTGCCTTGACGATCTCTACGAGCGACTACGACCGGGACGAATCCTCCGACACAACCGCTGTCGCCGAGGCCGAACGCGAAATGGAAGTCGATTTGGAACTGCCCAAACGGCGTGATGGTGCGCGGCGAAGCACCAGTCACTTGAAGGCGGTTCCCGACACATTGGAACTGCGCGAGTTGATCAAGCAGCGGGCTGAGGAATACGCACGCGGGCTCAATCGGGCGAAGCCATTCACGAAGAACGAGCTCGAGACGTGCGGTCGCGAGTTGCTGGCGCAAATGGAGCTCCCCGAAAAGTACTTGGGGTTCGCCATGGTGCTGGTCGGGAATTTTTTCTGGAAGCAGCAGTTTCTGGCGATTCCGTTCAATCGGCGGATGTTGTTATTGCCGCACTGCCTGAAACATGCCGAAGGCTGCCCGGCAGATTACGACGAATTCGGTCTCGACTGCGAAAAGTGCGGCGCGTGTTCGATCGCCGACTACAAAGTGCGGGCCGAACAGCTTGGGTACAAAGTGCTGGTGGCGGAAGGGTCGCCGATCGTACTCAAGATCATCGTGTCTGGGCACATCGACGCGATTTTGGGTGTGTCGTGTCTGAACGTGCTCGAAAAGGCGATCGACAAGGTTCTGATCGCGGGGGTACCGTCGTACGCGATTCCTCTGCACTCGGGAGACTGCAAGAACACCTCGCTCGATGAATCGTGGGTCTGGGACGTGCTGGAGAAATATGAAGAACCGCAGTCTCAACCGACGGTCAGTTACGTTCCGCTGATGCGGGCGTCGAACGAATTGTTCGAGAAGCATTTCGAGCGATTGCTTCCGCGAGTCCGCAGCAAGGGGAAACCCGCCGACCTGGAGTCTCCGCTCGCGATCACCGAGTCCGCCGCTTACGACTGGCTGGCCCACGGTGGCAAACGGTTCCGGCCGTTCATTACCCTGGCCGCTTACGATGCCGCCACGGGAGGGAAGGCGATCTCGGCGGGCGCGGGGGACTCTGTCCCGGTGTTTCCCGACGCGGTCTGTAAAGTCGCCATGGCGATTGAGGCGTTTCACAAAGCTTCGCTCGTTCATGACGACATTCAAGACGACGACCAGTATCGATATGGCCGAGAAACCCTGCACAGAAAGCACGGGATCGGGTCGGCGATCAACATTGGTGACCATCTGATCGGTCTGGGTTATCGGCTGGTTTCCTCGGCGCGGGGAGAAGTCGGTGCCGAGATCGCCGCCGACATCACTGACCGCATGGCCGCCGCCCACATTCGACTGTGCGATGGACAAGGGGCGGAGATGGCGTGGAACAGCGCCCCGGGCCGCGCCTTAAAGCCGATCGATGCGCTGCAGATTTACGCCCTCAAGACCTCCCCGGCTTTCGAGGCGGCCTTGTTCGCCGGCCTGCGGATGGCGGGGCCGATTGACGCCTACGCCGAGATGGTCCCCACCTTCTGCCGGCACCTGGGGGTCGGCTTTCAGATTTTGAATGATCTGAAAGACTGGGAGGGGGACAACAACAACAAACTGATCGCCGGCCAGGACGCGGCTTCGTTGCGACCGACACTGCTGCTCGCTCTGGCGTTTGAAGCCGCCAGTCCCGCGCAACGGCAGGAACTTGATCAGGTCGTGCGCGGCGACGGTCCCCCCGCTTTGCGCCTGGGACGGTTGCGGCGGGTGTTCGAAGCGTGTGGCGTGTTCGACAAGGCCGAGGCGCTGGTCGAGAAATCTCGGGCCCGAGCGGAAGCGCTCGCCGACGAGGTTCAGCCCGAATCCTTGCGGCAGTTGCTGTACTTCCTGGTCGACATGGTGCTGGCACCCGAGAACAACGAGCCGGCGATCGCGACCCCCGAATTGCTGTCGCTCCCCGTCATCGCGGTTTGATCCACCGGCTGCCGGTCCCACGCCTCGGATTTGTGGTTGCGACCATTCGCAACGGACACCGGGGAAGCCAGGGTCACGGGAGGGCGAGGCTCCTGCCGAGCCACCGTTGCTCGGGATCCAGTCGAGCCGTGTTGTCGAATTGAAATCGATGACATGGACATCCCATAGGCGCGTGTGGTCCACCACGAATCCTGCGGCTGCTTGCGAAAGAATGTGGGGCGGGTGCCGCCCGGAGAACGTCGTTTTGCTCTCGAAAGCACAGCGGGGGCTCAGCAGGAGCCTCGCCCTCCCGTGACGCGGGTTCTGAACTCGAAGACAAAAACAAACACGAAATGCCCCCCTCTGAACCGAATTCGCCTCCGTCGCCACCGCCTGCGGGTATCCACTCTCACGACGCGGTGCTGTTGATCGCGCATGGCAGCCGGCGCGCGGAAGCGAACGCCGACATCGTGCGACTCGCCAACCTGCTCGCGCCGGAGGGGCAATTCGAAATCATCGAAACCGCCTACCTGGAGCTGGCGACACCCGACATTCCCACCGGGGGGGCGAAATGTGTTGAGCGCGGGGCCACACGCGTGCGGATGCTCCCCTATTTTCTTTCTGCCGGGGCGCATGTGGTCGACGACCTGAAATCGCATCGTGATCAGCTCGGCGAGCGGTTTCCCGAGGTCGAGTTCGTCGTCTGCCCGCCGTTGGGACTGCATCCGCTGATGGTTGAAATCGTGCGGCAGCGATTGAGTGAGTTCGAATCAACGGGGGGGTGACGCGGGAACGGGATTGGGCTGGCACCGACTGCTCGCCCGGTTCGTCGCGCCCGCTCCAATTCGCATTGGCCTTGCCCAAATCACCAAAATCGCGATGATGCCCCCCGGTCACGCGACCACCCCTACCGCCAGACACTTTCCGAATCGCCCTGACAGATGAGCACGACGACAGCCTCTCCCCTCCCCTGGAATCGCCAGATCGATTGGCTTGGAATGGTGCCATTCTTCGCGATGCACCTGGGCTGCCTCGCGGTTTTCTGGGTCGGTTGGAGCTGGACCGCGTTCGCGGTCGCGTTTGTCGTTTATGCCGTCCGTGGCATGGCGCTCACCGGGTTTTACCATCGCTACTTCGCCCACAAGGCGTTTCAGACGTCGCGTTGGTTTCAATTCCTTTGGGCTTTTATCGGTTGCGCGGCGGCGCAACGCGGTCCGATCTGGTGGGCCGCGCATCATCGCGACCATCACAGCCATTCCGACGAACCGGAAGACGAGCATTCGCCCATTCAGCACACGTTTCTGTGGAGCCACATGGGCTGGTTCATGACCGAGGCGAACACCCAGTTGCGGGTGAAACGGGTTCCCGACTTGATGAAATTTCCCGAACTGGTTTTCATCAATAAATACGACGGAATCGCCGTCTTGACCCACGGCCTGCTGATGTACGGACTGGGTTGGGCGCTGCAGACGTGGGCACCACAACTGGGTGTCACCGCCTGGCAGATGTTCGTCTGGGGATTCCTGATCTCGACGGTGTTCCTGTATCACGTCACGTATTGCATCAACTCACTGGCGCATGTTCTGGGAAGCCGCCGATTTATCACCACTGACCACAGTCGAAACAACTGGTTGCTGGCGCTGTTCGCTTTTGGTGAAGGGTGGCACAACAACCACCATTACTATCCCGCCTCGGCCCGCAATGGCTTTTACTGGTGGGAGGTCGACGTCACCTACTACATGATCTGGACGTTTGAGAAACTGGGCTTGGTGTGGAACGTCAAACCTGTCCCGGAAAAGGTGCTGGAACTCGGGCGAACGAACCCAGCCCACGGGATCCCTCTCGGCACCAAAGCCGAAGCCGGCCAGCCGACGATGCAGACCCCGGTCGCGCAAAGCTGAGGAACGCCGGTGAAATAGCGGGGGCTGCCGGTTTCGTAGGGACGACGCTCTGCGGCGTCGCTCGGGTTATGGTTCCCGCGAAGCGGAACCACAACCGGCTGTGGCAAACATGCGACCGGATCTCTCAAATCGACGGCCCCCCAAGCGCGGCTTCATTGCGCTCGGGAGTCAAGCACTCCCATCGGCTCATCTTTGAGTGGATTCAGCCGGATCACGTCGATGATCTTCCAATCGCCTTTTTCCTTGCGCCACGTCAGCTTCCATCGCGACGGCTGATGGCCCCCCTCCATTCCCGCCATCATCACCGTTCCGTTCGCGCGAAAATGCGAGATCGCTTCGGTATCTTTCGACACCAATTGCACGCTCATGTCTTTGACATCCAGGTTTTTCACCTTCACCAGCTTGAGCGCCACAAGAACCTGACCCCGCCACAAAACCGCCTGTGGCGAAAAGTGGTTCAGGACCCGCTCCTCGTCGCCCGCCTCAAACGATTTCACCAGGTCGATCACCTGCAGTTCGACCTGTTCCCGCTCCGTGATGATTTGTTTTTCGATGTACCAGACGGCGACCGCGGCGAGAATCGCCCCCGCCGCCATCAGCAGCCACTTCGACTGTTGCCGCTGGAACCAGACTGTCAACGCGACAGCCGCCAGCACACCGCAAATCAAGGCAGGGGGCCAGGGATTTTCTGTGAACCACATGCGTAACTCCCTTCCAGGGGAAACGGCGACAACCTCGCGACAGGCACACTATAGAGTAACGGTGGTGGAATCGCAGTCTCCACATCCGTCGCGCGTTCGTTTTACAAAACCCGTCGAAGTGACCTAGAATCGCCCCTTGAGTCAGATCAGTCCACCCCTACCTGTTTGTTCCGTTTTCGGAGAGCGCTGATGAACGAAACGTCCCCCACCGGCTTGACCCGCCGCGATCTGCTGAAAAGCACCGGTCTGGCCGCTGTTGCAGGCACTTTGAGCAGCCTGGTTCTGCCCGGCGCGTACGCTGGCGAGAGCAATACGATTCAACTCGCCCTGATTGGCGCGGGGGGCCGTGGTACAGGTGCCGCTAGCGACGCGATGAACAGCAAGAACGGGCCGACCAAACTGGTTGCGATGGCCGACGTCTTCGAACAGCGAATCAAGGCGAGCTACGACCAGCTCAAGCCCAAGTTCGACAGCAAGGTCGACGTTCCCGAAGATCGCAAGTTCATCGGATTTGATGGCTATCAGAAGGCGATGGACGTGCTGAAGCCGGGGGACATCGTGATTCTCACGACGCCCCCCGCGTTCCGTTGGGTGCATTTCACCTACGCGATCGCAAAGGGCCTCAACGTCTTCATGGAGAAGCCGATCGCCGTCGATGGTCCCAGCACCCGCCGGATGCTCGCTCTTGGTGAGGAATCGGTCCGCCGCAATTTGAAAGTGGGCGTCGGCCTGATGTGCAGGCACTGCGAAGCGCGCGGCGAGATGTTCCAGCGGATCAAGGGGGGCGAGATTGGCGACATCACACTGCTGCGTGCCTACCGCATGGCCGGTCCGACCGGTGTCGCGTTCGCCAAGAAGAAACCCGAAGGAATGTCGGAACTGCTGTACCAGATCCAGAATTTCCACGCCTTCCTGTGGGCGTCGGGGGGTGGCTACAGCGACTTCCTGATCCACAACATCGATGAGTGCTGCTGGTTCAAGGACGCCTGGCCGGTGGAAGCCAAAGGCTCGGGTGGCCGCAATTACCGTGGCGACTACGTCGACCAGAACTTTGACTCGTACTCGACCGAGTTCACGTTCGCCGACGGCGCGAAGATGTATCTCGAAGGACGCACCATGGAAGGATGCCACAACGAGTTCGCCAGCTACGCCCACGGAACGAAAGGTTCGGCGATCATCTCGACCGCCGGCCACGCCCCCTCGCGAGCTGCCACGTTTTCGGACCAGCGGATCGGCAGCAAGAAGTCGCAAATCTGGGCGGCCAAGCAGCCGGAACCGAATCCGTACCAGCTTGAGTGGGACCACCTGCTGGAGTCAATTCGCCTCGATCGGCCCCACAACGAAGTCGAACGGGGTGCCAAGGCGAGTCTGGTGACGGCGATGGGTCGCATGGCCTGCCACACCGGTAAAGTGGTCACGTTTGACGAAGCTCTGGAATACAAACACGAACTCGCCCCGGACGTCGACAAGCTGACATTCGCGTCCCCCGCGCCGGTCCTCGCCGACAAGGACGGAAAGTACCCTGTCCCGATGCCCGGCTTGAACGGAAACCGCGAATACGTCGTCGAGTCGGCGAGGTAAGCGACTAATCGCGATTGGTTTTAACGATCCCGGGGCCGGCGAATTCGCCGGCCCCGGCTGTATTAACACGAGTACCCAGAAATGACGGTAACCCCCGTGCGATGTGCCAGCGACCTGTTGAGCGAACAAAGACTTGAAATCGCGGCATCCGACAATCCCGCTGGCTCGCGGCCGTTGACGCGGTGGTGGTGGTTACAGGGACCGTTTCTCCCGCAAGATATTGAGTCGCAACTGGATTGGCTCGCGGCGCACGGGTTCGGCGGTGTCGAAATCGCCTGGCTATTACCGCTTTGGGATCCACGGGGGTTCGAGTCCAACTCGATCCCCCGCTGGCTTGGTCCCGAATGGACCGCACTGGTGGCAAGTACCAAGAGGGCCTGTGAGCATCGGCGATTGCGGTGCGATTTCACTTTTGGAAGCTGCTGGCCATTCGGTGGGAGTCACGTCGGCCGTGAACATGCCTCGAAGACTTTCACGGGACTGTCAAACCAGTTGCTCAGTCATTCTTGGGAGAGTTGCCAGGGAGTCACCGAACGAATTGTCGACCATTTGACCGCCGAGGCGTTGCGGGTCTATTCCAACCGTCTAATGGAGGCGCTGCGTCCGGCACTGAGCGGAGCGCGGTCGGCGTTGTTCTGTGACTCGCTCGAAGTTCACGCTCAGGAACTCTGGCATCCGCGACTGTGGGATGAATTCGCCACGCGATTCGGATATCGCCTGGAACCATTCCACGCGGAACTGGATCAGCATGTCGCAGTCCGTTACGACTACCGGGCCCTGATCGCGGATGTCTTCCTAAAGGAATTCTTCGAAGAGTTCGTGAAGATCTGCCACGAGAACGCCGCGGATGCGCGCGTCCAGTGTCACGGAGCCCCAGTCGATCTGCTGGCCGCTTATGCCGCGGTGGATGTTCCAGAATCGGAAGCGATTCTCTTCGAGCCACATTTTTCCCGCATCGCCGCTTCGGCGGCGGCGCTGGCTGGTCGGCCGATCGTCAGTTGCGAAACTTTCACCTGCATTTACGGATTTCCCAGTTCGCGGAATCCAGAACCTAGCCGTCAGTGGAAACGCGAACGCCTGGGGGACCTCAGACTGCTTGCCGACGCCGTGATCGCCAACGGGGTGAATCAGATCGTCTGGCATGGAACTCCCTACAATCCCCCCGACGGTGGCAACGAGTTTTACGCTTCCGTTCACATCGGTCCGGATTCGCCATTCGCTTCCGAACTTGCGGACTTCAATAAGTACCTCGAAACCACGTGCGGCCTGTTGCGTCTGGGACGGGTGCAGTCCGACCTGGCGGCCTGGCTTCCGCTGGAAGACAACTGGATGGCAGGGCGCGTGCCGGAACAGGAACGGACGCCGGCGGCGAATCATCGTTGGGAATTGCGACACGTCCGCATTCCGCGTGAACTCGAGAGTTACCAACCGCTCTGGGTGACACGCACGTTTCTGGCGGATGGAAACGTCGTGAATGGGCGGCTCGTTGTGGGACCGCAATCTTTCGCCGGACTGTGGATCGACTGTTTCTGGATGGACCACGCAGGGCTGCTGCAAGTCGCAAGGCTGGCCGACGCGGGATTGCCAATCTGCCTCCAAAGGCCGCCACGGCAACCGGGACACATTCCGTCGGCTGAGTATTCGGAACTCCTGACACAGGTGATGCAGCGGCCCAACGTTACGACCAACTTGGAAGGGCTCCCCGTGTTGCCGTTGTTGGAAGGAGACGATCTGCCCCTCTTCTGGTCGCGCCGACTTGACGCTTCGGTTGGCCCAAATGGTCGCCTGGTGGGAAGCCGACTGTACTTTTTCGCTCATCCCGAATGCCGCAACGTGCAGTACCCGCTGACATGGGATCAATCGCAGAAAACGCTGGCGGAAGAACGCCGGGTTTCGTTTCGCACGCCCGCCGGCGCGGTTTCGGCCGACCTTACGTTTCGTCCAGGCGCGTCACTGCTTGTCCTGGTCTGGGATGACGGGGTGATCGAATCCGTTCCGGCGATGACTTCCACGGAAACTGGCTGATTCCTACGGTCTACCCTTTGGACAGCGAGAGCAGCTTGTCGACATCGTTCGCCACGATGACGCCATAGTTCACCGCTCCCAGCCAGCCCGACATTATGATTCCCACCGAGCCGGCGTGATACAGGCCGTTGATTTGCTGAGGCAGATCCCGGCTCACCTTGAGGCCCTCGAACTTGGTTCCAAACGACGCCCCTTGCAGGTGCCGGGTGTAGTGCTGGAAAGTTCGCGGAGTCGACGCCTCGATATGGTCGACCAGTTCGTGAATGTTTGGCACATA
This sequence comes from Planctomicrobium piriforme, assembly GCA_945860955.1. GTDB lineage: Bacteria > Planctomycetota > Planctomycetia > Planctomycetales > Planctomycetaceae > UBA10511. The sequence goes on along the minus strand of CAMATH010000034.1, from coordinate 5,934 downwards.
CCGTGCCAGACAGGCGAGGGTCGAATCGCACAGCTCGCGCTTGGCCTCCTGGTATTCCGGTTCGCTGAGACTCGCCCAGTCGGCGTAGTTGGCATTGGTCGATGAGACGATCAAATGCCGGTCCGAGCCGGGACGCGTGTCGGGGTAGTAGAACGAAAAGGTCCGACTGCTCACGTTGCGACTCAACATCGCCTGCACATCGAAGCCGCTGTGTTCGGAATGGAACAGCAGATCACCCTGCGGCACAAAACCCAGGCCGGGCTTGAGAGCGATGTAGACCTGGCAACTGGAATTGTTGAGTCGAACCGCCTCGGTCTCCTCCACAAACGCCGGGTCGAAATGTTCGCGTCCGACAAGGTTGAGGATGGTTGACTTCAGGTTGGAATTCGAAATCAGCGTTCGGCAGCCGATCCGCTTGTCGTTCACAACCACGCCGCTCACTTTGCGGTCGGGCGTGACCTCGATTTTCTCCACGAGGCTGCGAATGCGGAGGTCAACGCCGTTCTTCTCCATTTCGGCCTTCATGAGGGTGACCAGCCGATCGGTCCCCCCCGAGAAGGTGAAGACCCCTTTGCTCATGAAGTTGGAAAAGACGATGCCGTAGGTGATCGCCGGGTCTTCGAGTGTCGAACCGTTCGCGTAGGTGATCGGCTCCATCAGCAATCGGACGACGTCGCTTCGGCCGGGGAAAAACTCGGCGAACAGTTCGCGGGTCGATTTCGACTGATCGTCGTAGAAATTCATGCCCCGGGCGACATCGAAAAACCGTTGCACGGCGGCCGGCTCGATCTGGAATTTCTCCATCAGAATGCGGGTGAAATCTTCACGGTCGAACGAGGTTTGCAGCGAGAACTGGGGGTTTTCGAAGCGAATTCCTTTGAGCTGGACGATCGAGTCGGCGATTTCCTTTGTCCAATACTTCCGGCAGCTTTTGATCATACCGATCGGAAAGCCGTGGAGCGAAATATCGAAAATGTGGCCATTCTGGCGTTTGAACCAGGTCGCCATGCCACCGAGCTGGTAGTGATGCTCAAGTAGCAGGACGGAGTGGCCGGCGCGGGCCAGTATATTGGCCGACGTCAGGCCGGCGAGGCCGCTGCCAATGACAATGACGTCGTAGGAGTCTTTGACGCCTTTCAGGAAATCCTTGGACATGCTCACGAACTTTCGGGGTGCGGGAAGAACGCGACAGTGTAGTGGTGCCTGTCACCGCTTAAAAGGCTGGCCCGCATTCATCAGTCCTCGCAAGGTTCGCAGATTGATCGCGTCGAGCAATTCCCCGTCTTCCTCTCCCTTCGGCGTTTCGAGATACATCGGGATTTCCGCGAAACGGGGGTCGTTGAGCAGCAGCCGAAATGGCTCCAGGCCGAGTTTCCCCCCGCCGATCCGGGCGTGACGGTCGACCCGGCTGCCGAAGTCCTTCACGCTGTCGTTCAGGTGAAACGCGCGGATCTTGCTCAATCCGACCCGGGAGTCGAATTCGTCAAAAGTCGACGCATACTGTTCGGGTGTACCAATGGGATAACCGGCGGCGAAGATGTGACAGGTATCGACACACACGCCCATCCGTTCGGGAGCGGCAACCCCGTTGAGAATAGTTGCGATGTGTTCGAAGCGATGGCCGAGGTTGGTTCCCTGCCCCGCCGTCGTTTCGACCCAGGTCTGGACTTGGAACCCCTTGGTTTGGCGATGGATCTGTTTGAACGCCCTGATGACTTGTTTCAGGCCCGCAGACTCGGACGAATCGACAAAGCTCCCGGGGTGCATCACAACACCCAACAACCCCAGCGCCTCGGCTCGCTCCAACTCGATGACGTAGGCATCGAGTGACTTTTGCCACAATTCCGGTACCGGGCTGGCCAAGTTGATGAGGTAACTGTCATGAGCGCAGGGCAGGCGGATTCCGGTCCGCTCGAGTGCGGCTCGGAATGCCTCAACTTCGGCATCTGACAACGGCTTACCGCGCCACTGGTTGTTGTTTTTTGTAAACATTTGAACACATTCCATTCCGAGTTCGGCGGCGGCCTCGACTGCTTTGTAGTAACCGCCCGCTATGGACATGTGGGCACCGAGTGGGGGCATGTTTCTCCTGGTCGCAGAAAGTGTGAAGGGTGGGCTTTGGGATTATGAAATTTTTGCGAATCCGGTATCCGCTGTTGTGGTCGATTCCGTCGTTACAACCCCGTCAGTCGATAATTTCAGCAGGACCGTTGTAACCGGATCTTCGATATTCTCGTTTGTTCAGTTGCGACACCCGGCGAATGCGTGAGCGGACCACGTTCCCAACCAATTCTTGAAGATACCAGCCCCAGTCCGGGTGGAACAGAACGATGCCTACTTGATTCCTCTCAAGTGCCCAATGTCCCAGTCGAGTCTGGATCCGAGTGATCCCGAGACACGTCTGGGGCATTCTTGAACTCCGAAAACCGGAATTGTCGAAAATGACGACAACCGGTATAAGCCCCGGCGACACCCGGAATCGCCCATTCGAACGGACCGAGTGCCCTCCCTCTCTCGGACTCCTCCCCGTTCAGAATCCCGATTGAAAGCCCCTCCCATTGTGAGCGTTTCCCCCTTGTTTCCGAGGCTCTGGCAGGGAATTTTATCGCATTGGGGAGGTGTCGGGGAGACGGTCGAAGGGTGTTCGGGATTCCACAATCTCGCCGGGGTTCCCGCCGAACTGCGATCATTTTTCCAGCAGTCGTATCCGCGAAACCACACCTTCACATTGAAGGAGGATCGACTCGTTCCGACACGTCGACTGGCTGAGCGCGTCGCGCAACTCGCTCCGCAATACCCGACGCCGTTGACGAGTCTGGTGGATCTCAGTTGCTCGAAGGGTTATTTCGTGTTTGACGCGGCGAGCCGACCGGGCTGTCGTCGGGCTCTCGGTGTCGACATCGATCTGAGTTGCGTTCAGGCCTGTCGGGAGTTGGCAAAAAACCTTGTCCTTCCCGAATCGGTCGCGTTTCAGCAGATCACATTGCCCGAGCTCGCGAATCGCATTGACGACTTCGGGGGACCGTTTCAGACGGCGCTGCTGGTCAACACCTACCAGTATCTGCGGCTGGGGAGCGAATTCGCTCCCGGGGTGGGAGGGAGTCATCGCGAACTATTCGAATGGTTGGGGCGAATCTGTTCTGGCCGACTCGTCTTCCACAACCGGTTGTCGTTTGACGATCTTCAAAAAAGCGTCCAAGTCCGAACACCGGCACACGAGGCGAAAGACTACTCACCCAAGAGCATCCTGGAGGCGGCGGACGAGTTTTTCATCGTCCAGTCGTCCACGGGTGATCCTCTGCGACCGTTGCTGGTGTTGGAGAATCGCGCGGCGATTCCTGGGCGAGCGGCCGCATGAACGGCGCGGTATCTCTCCAAGATCCAACTCGCCGACGTTTGAGATTTTCCGTTCGTCGACAAAGTGTGTTTGCCGGCGCGGCTCGCGCTTTGTGTGCACTGCCTGCACGATTCAAACCTCATTGACGGCGATTGGTCCCCTCACGACATTCTGGTCCCAAATGGAGATCGCACTTTGCTGATCGATACGGGGCAGGGAGGCCGACTGGCGAAGGGGTACCATTCGTTGCTCTCGGTCTCGGGACGGTTGGAAACGGAAGGGTTTTCGTCGGCGGCACTGCTGGCACGTCAGGAAAGACCTTTGGTTCCATCCAGGGCTGGGAGGGCTAATCGTCACTTTTTGCCGGCGTGGCGTCGCTCGGCGGGCCGTCGTAAAACCGATAGCCGACACCCCGCACGGTTTCAATTCGGACCGCGTGCCGAGCGATTTTCTGCCGCAATGATTTGATATGCACGTCAACGGTCCGCTCGAGAACGTACGCATCGTCGCCCATGGCGGCCTCCATGAGATTCTGCCGGGTGAACGCGCGGCCTGGCTGGCGAAGTAACGTCCACAACAGCCGGAACTCGGTCGGGGTCAGCTTCGCCTCTTCGCCGTCGATCAGGACACGGTGTTGCGTCCGGTCGATCTCGATGCCGTGCGATTCGACTTTTTCGTCGGACGCGTCAACGGCGGTTTTCCGTCGCAACAGGGCCTTGATCCGCTGGATCAATGCCTTGATTTTGAACGGTTTGGTCACGTAATCGTCGGCCCCCATCTGAAAGCCGACCACTTCATCGATTTCCTCGCTGCGGGCCGTGAGGATCAGCACGGGAATTCCCCGGGTGCGGGCACCCGCACGCAATTGTCTACAGACTTCCAGCCCCTCGATCACCGGAAGCATCAAATCCAGGACAATCAGGTCCGGGAGAACCGTCTGGGCGTGCCGTAAGCCGTCTTGCCCATCGGTCGCCAGTTGAACCTCGAATCCCTCTTTCTTGAGGTTGTAGGTCAACAGCTCGCCAATCGCCCGTTCGTCTTCGATGACGAGAATCGTCTGCTTCGACATGGTCACCGTTTCCAGAATTCCGCTCGATGGCGGATGATCTCGCCTTCGACGAGGTAGACAACATCCTCCGCGATATTCGTCGCGTGGTCGGCCACCCGTTCAATGTGCCGGGAGGCCGAAAACAACTGCACTGCCGGGTCCACCAGTTCGGGGGATCGCTTCATCATCACCAGCAATTCATCAATGATCTCGCGGTTGAGCGAGTCAACCAGGTCGTCCTGACGACAGACGTCTCGGGCGAGCCGGCTGTCCTTCTGTACGAAGGCGTCCAACGACAACCGCAACATGTCCACTGCCACCATGGACATGTGAGTCAACTTCTCGGGGATGGCGATCTCCGGCCCTTCGGCGAGCCCCGCCGCCCGCTCGGCGATGTTCACCGCGACGTCAGCGACGCGTTCCAGTTCCCAGGCGATCTTCATTACGGCGGTGACCCGTCGCAGGTTTTCGGCGACCGGCTGATGGAGTGCCAAGATTTTCAGGCACTCTTCCTCGATCCGCACATCCCAGCGATCGATCTCGTCGTCGGCGGCGACCAGTTGTTCGGAGACGGCGACGTCGGGTCGGCTCAAATCCTCGACCGCTTTGTGAACAAGCTGCTCGACGGCGGCGCACATCTGCATGATGTGCTGGTGCAGTGTGTCGAGTTCGCGGTTCAGATGGATCGACATGTTCGCTGGGACTCAAGAGGTGGGTATTGGCCGCTTGACTAGACACCGCGTCGGGCAAACCTCCAGCCTAGACGGGAACCAGCCGTCACCGCAATCGCCTGGCGTGGAATTCTCCCCAGAGCGAACGTCAACCAAAGCGACCCGTGATGTAGTCTTCGGTCTGCTTCTGCTTCGGTTTTGTGAACATTCCCGCGGTTGGTCCCATTTCGATCAGTTTTCCCTGAAAGAAAAACGCCGACAGGTCGCTCACCCGGGCGGCCTGCTGCATGTTGTGGGTGACGATGACAATCGTGTAATTTCGCTTCAATTCGAAGATCAAGTCTTCGATTCTCGAGGTGGACGCGGGATCGAGCGCCGAAGCCGGCTCGTCCATCAGGATGACCTCCGGATTGGTCGCCAATGTTCTGGCGATGCACATCCGCTGCTGCTGGCCCCCTGAGAGCGCCAGGGCGCTGTCTCGCAGCCGATCCTTGACTTCCTCCCAGAGCGCCGACCGCCGCAATGACAGTTCGACCACCGCGTCGAGTTCCTGGCGGGATTTCATTCCCGCCAGTCGCGGCCCATAGGCGACGTTGTCGTAGATCGAACGGGGAAACGGATTCGACTTCTGGAAGACCATTCCCACCCGTTTCCGCAATTCGACCACGTCGACCCGCGGATCGTACACATCCACACCATCGATCAACACTTTGCCTGTGATGACACGACTGGGAATCAGATCGTTCATCCGGTTGATCGTCCGTAGAAACGTACTCTTGCCGCAGCCCGAAGGGCCGATGAACGCCGTCACCTGCCTCTCGGGGATCGCCAGCGTCACATCGAACAGCGCCTGCTTCGACCCGTAGAAGAAGTTGATG
>CAMATH010000033.1 GCA_945860955.1 Planctomicrobium piriforme | reverse complement strand
CGAGGGGTTATTGAGCAGTTACGAATTGTCGCCTTGGATTTTTTTATTGGCAATCAAGATCGGTTTTTCGCCCCTTGGCCGGAATTAGAGCATCGGAGAATCGAAGGAGTCGAGATTCGCTGTATTCAGAACACCGGAAATCTGTTCTTGGATCGCGATGGACTATCGCTGCTACTGGACTACTGGGATCCCAGTGGAGGACAAATTACACTGGACGCGTACAAACGGCGCTACGAAAAGTGGCCTGGCGATTTCTTGTGCGCGAAGGACGGTGTGGATGCCATGGGCGGAGACATCGCCATGGATCTGCGCGCGCTCTTTGGAATCGCTGTATCCAAAAACCACATTTCGGTAGGTATCATTAAGGGAATGACGGAGGCCGTTGCCGCCGTCGTAAAATACTCACACACGCGTTCGTTCGACAAACACGCTAATATCTGGTCAGAATACAGAGAGCGTGCGGAGCGCTACGCGACCGTATTGGGAATACCATTCGACGTCGACGAGCCAAAAGAGATTCAAACGAAATCTCGATCCACGGGAGGAGCCAGCCCGCCTCGCCCCGCAAACCTCGGGGGCTGAAAAAGGGCGGAACATCATGAGTTCTGTATTCCCCTTCCGCAAAGTTTCGATTCCCCGCAAGCGGGTACCCGTTTCGCGGCCCCCGCATCATCTTTGTGGTGCCCCGGCGGGCGAGTTGCGCCAAATACCGGGTTCGAATAGCGCTGTTTTATTGATGCGCTAACCCAACTCCACTAACGGCAATCCCGCGTTCATACTCCCCGACCGAAACCCTTCCAGGTCGAGTGTGACATACTTGAAACCCAGCTCATGCAGGCGACGGGTGATTCGCTGTCGCGTTTCCGGGTCAAGCAGCCGGGGCAGTTCCTCCAAAGGCAGTTCCAGTCGGGCCAGATCATTCGCTTCGTGCCGAACGCGGAACTCCCGGAGACCGAATTCCCGCTTCAGAAACAGCTCCGCCTGATCCACCCGCGCCACCCGCTCGGGGGTCACTTCCAGCCCGTAGGCGATCCGACTCGACAGACAGGGCGACGCCGGCTTTTCCCAGGTGGGCAGCCCCCAATGTCGCGCGAGTCCACGCACATCGGCTTTCGTGAGTCCGACCTCCAGTAACGGACTGCGGACCGCATGCTCGCTCGCCGCTCGCATCCCGGGCCGCCAATCCCCCTGATCATCGACGTTCGCGCCATTCAGCAACACATCCACGCCGAGCCGCGGGGCCAACTCCTCGAGCCGGTTGTAGAGTTCGGTCTTGCAGAAGTAACAGCGATTCGGAGCGTTCTTGAGATAATCGGGACTCTCGAATTCGCGAGTCTCGATCACCAGGTGCCGAATGCCGATCTGGCTCGCGATCTCTCGGGCGTCGTCGAGCTCCCCACTCGCCAGGCTCGCGCTCGACGCCGTCACCGCGACCGCCGCGTCGCCGCACGCCAGGTGGGCGGCCTTGGCCACGACCGTGCTGTCGATTCCTCCCGAGAACGCGACGGCGACCCGGCCCAGTCCGGACAACAACGCCAGCAATTGGTCGCGTTTCTGCGCGAGTTCGGGTGCGAACGAGGTCATCGTGTCGTCACCCCGGGAGTCGTCCATTGCATGCTTGAGATTCGAAGGGACGTCGTACGGGACTGGCGGATTGTAATCGGAATCCGACGGTGTCACGAGACCGGACACAAAAAAACAGGGGGACCACACTGTGGTCCCCCTGGAGTTCACGTTCGAACCGAACGAAATCGGAATCAGCCGTTTTGCGGAATCCGGTCCTGCACCTTCGTCGCCAGCCCGAGTACCCGCAGCAGGCGGATCACGTTCCAGGTGACGTCGATTTCCCACCAGCGATGCCCATGGACCGCCAGCCGCTGGTGCGCGTGATGGTTGTTGTGCCACCCTTCGCCATAGCTCAGCACCGCGACCCACCACAAATTGCGGCTGCGGTCGGTCGTCGTGTAGTTGCGATAACCCCAGATGTGGGTCGCGGAGTTGACGAACCAAGTCGAATGATACGCCAGCACCAGCCGCAGGCAAAGGCCCCACAGCAACCAGGACATCCCCAGTCCGTAGAAGTACTCACCCGCGGCGTACAGCACCGCTCCCAACGCGACCGAGACGAGAATGAACGTCTTTTGGAACAGGTGGTAGACCGGATCCTTATACAGATCGGGTGCCCAACGACGATACATGGCGTCGTTCTGCTCGGGGGTGTCGTAGGGGAGGAACCACAGCATGTGGGACCACCAGAACCCTTCATTCGGCGAATGCGGATCCCCCTCAAGATCGGAATGGGCGTGGTGCTTGCGATGAATGGCGACCCACTGCATCGGACTCCCCTCGGCGGACATCATTCCGCACAGGGAGAAAAAGTACTTGACCGGCTTCGACACGACAAAGCTGCCGTGCGTCAGCAACCGGTGATAACCCAGCGTGACACCGAGGCAACAGGTGACCCAGTGCAGGACAAGGGCGATCGCGAGGCCGGACCAGCTAAAGTAGAAGAAGGCGGCGAGCGCGGCGATGTGCATCGCCATCATCCAGATGGTAATCGGCCAACTCACCCCGCGCGTGAACCGCTCCTTGAGCGATTTGGGGTGCGGAAGCGCGGTCGCATCTTCGACGACGTGTTCGGTCGGCAGCGTACTCGGGGCGACAACCGCCGAGCGGGTATCCAGGATATCGGGCTTCTCCGGCGTGTCGAGCGTCGCGGAGGAACTGGCCGATTCAAAATTCTCACGTTCGTATGACATGGGCTCTCTCCCATTGGGTAGTGTGAACCATCGCCCGTCCTGACATCGCCCGATCCTTTCGGAACCATCGGGGAGCCATTCGGGCACAGCGGTCCGTCAATGAAGTGAGTTATACGGAAGTCGTTTCGCGGTAATGTCAGTGAATTGTCAAACTTTTGTCACGGCGGAAAAATTGTGTTGTCGGCGGTGGGAATTGGGTCGCCTGGAGAGTCTTGAGAGTGGGAAAGTGGTCCGTCTCGCTCCCCGAATACCGATTGCCCAATCTCATCCCGATTGCAAAGTGTCATACGTCCTGATTCCCGCTCCGCTCCCCTTTCCATTTGAAAAAAACAAAAAACGGCCCGGACATCGTTCGATGCCCGAGCCGTTGGATTCACCCTCAACCGCGCGAATGCGATTCGCCCGAATCAGACCACTTTGGTCGAACCGGGGACGGCGATCGTGTACCACCCTTCCGCGTTGGGCAGCGTGGGCGCGGTCGCGTCGAAGTCGTACGACTTCGGCTGCAGGCTGATCTCGGACGCCAGCGCTTCCGACCACTCGACCTGCTTGCCCGAGTAGGTCGCCATCCGGCCGAGAATTGAAGTCATCGAACTCAGAGCGCCATACTCGGCTTCGTTGATCGGCTTGCCGGCGCGGATGCTGGCGAACAGATCGTCATGCTCGGTCTGGTATGGGTTGCGGGCGCGGGTTCCCTTGGGCAACTGGAACCGCCACTCGGGCTGACCATTGACCCGGATGATGCCGGCCGAGATATCGGACGATCCCTTCGATCCCTGGGCATGTTCGGAAACACTGCTCCAGCACCCTTCAATGTGGCGGCACTGGCTGAACAGCCGGCTGCCGTCGGCGTACTCGAACTCGACCGCGTGATGGTCGAAGATTTCGCCGAACTTCTTGTCGGTACGCACCTGCCGACCGCCCATACCAAAGGCCCGAACGGGGTAACCGTTCTTCAGCCAGTTGATGACGTCGAGGTTGTGGATGTGCTGTTCGCAGATGTGGTCGCCGCACAGCCAGTTGAAGTAGTACCAGTTGCGCATCTGGTAGGTCATTTCGGTCATGCCGGGCTGACGCGGAATCACCCACACGCCGCGATCGTTCCAATAGGCGCGGGTGGTGTGAATGTCGCCAATCATGCCATCCTGCAGCCGCTTGATCGTTTCGATGTACGCTTCCTGGTGGTGGCGTTGCAGACCGACGCCAACCGCAAGATTCTTCTTTTTCGATTCGGCGGCGGCCGCCAGCACCTGGCGAACGCCGGGGGCGTCGACGGCGACCGGCTTCTCCATGAAGACGTGTTTGCCCGCCTTGACGGCCGCTTCGAAATGGACCGGGCGGAATCCGGGAGGAGTCGCCAGAATCACGAGGTCGACCCCCGCGTCGATCACTTTCTGATACGCGTCGAAGCCGACGAACTGCCGCTCGGCCGGCACGTCCATCCGGCTGACGACTTTTTCGCCCCCTTCGCTTTGAATCGCGCCGATCGAACTCTTGATCCGGTCGGCGAACGCGTCACCCATCGCGACGAGCTTCACATTGCCGGCGGTGCTGAGGGCTTGGGCGGCGGCACCCGACCCGCGACCGCCGCAACCGACGAGACCGACCCGAATCAGGTCGTCGCCGCCAGCATACGCGCCATGCACGGTGGAGACCTGACTGAGAACCGTGGCACCCACCGCGGCGAGAGTCGAGTGTTTCAGGAAATCGCGACGCGAAGCGGGATCTTGAGATTGCGGCTGAGTCATCGGACAAACTCCAGAGAAACGGAAGCGGGAGAAACAGTTCCAGGGGGACGGGCGCTAATTCCGTCCGTCAGTTCTTTTCTGTCACACTCTTTTCGACGGGAGGAAACTTGATGTCAGCTCCTCCCAGCGGACGCACCACACGGAATCCGACGAACCGGGCGTCGGTATGGTACCAACGGCTCTTGGGAAGCTGCGGATCCTGAATTTTCCACTCTGGCTTCGAGTAGTCACGGGCCGCGCTGCGGAGCATCTCCGCCGTCCCGTCCCAGCCACCACCACGAACCACCTGCGGGTACTCTTTCGTCGCCAGAAAGAAGGGAGTCTCGGCACTGTGCTTCGTATAGCCATCTTCGTAGTACTGATCGATGCACCACTCGGCGACGTTTCCATGCATGTCGTACAACCCCCAGGGATTGGGCTTCTTCTTGCCAACCTTCTGGTACTTCTCGCAGTTGTCGATGAACCAGGCGTGGTCTTCGAGGGTCGCCGGATCGTCACCAAACGAGAAGGCGGTCGTCGTCCCGGCCCGGCAGGCATATTCCCACTCGGCTTCGGTGGGGAGGCGGTAGTATCGGCCGGTCTTCGTCGTCAACCATTCGCAGTACACCCGCGCCGCCAGTCCAGTCATACAGATCGCCGGGTAACCGTCGTGGCCCATGCGGAACGTCATGTCGGTGTACGGCTTTGTCGGACGGGTGACCGCGTCCGAGATATTGTCGCGTTCGGTGGGGGCGACATTCAACGTCTGGCGACGCTTCACATCCAGGCTGAAACTCCAGATGTCATATTCATCCCACGTCACTTCGCACTTCCCCATCCAGAAGGGGGCGATCTTCATTTTGTGCTGGGGGCCTTCGTCTTCGTTCCGTCCCGCTTCCGATTCGGGACTGCCCATCAGCAGTTCGCCGCCGGGAATCGGAAGCATGTCGAAGGTGATTTCCGTTCCAACCATCCTCTCGGTGTACGGCTTCATCTCCGCCGGCGACTTCGCGTCGGCATTGGGAACTGCGACCGGGGGAAGGGCCTGTGCGACTTCGTCTGCCATCGGTTGCGAGGCGCGGTCGCCCGAAAGCCCCCACGCGACGCCAGCGACGATCATCGCCAACAGCGCGGCTTGGCGAACGACTCGACTTCGTAATAGACTGGACATTCCTCTGCCTGATCTCAATTCGAGAGCGTTCTCACATGACCCACCTGTTGGCACTCGCCACGGTACTGGCGGCACTCTCCGCTCCGCCAGAGGCACTCAACCCGCGCGAACGCTACGAGTTCGCCGAGATGCTGATGGGCATGCAGTTCAAACTCGTAGTATATGCCCCCGATGGAGAGTCCGCAAACAAAGCCGCCCAGGCCGCTTTCCGCAGAATCCAGGAATTGAACGACGTTTGCAGCGATTACCAGGCCGACAGCGAACTCTCCCGGCTCTGTCAGACCGCCGGACAGGGGAAAGCGGTTCCGATCAGTGAAGACTTGCGGATTGTACTCGAACAGTCGCAAAGACTGGCGGAACTCAGTGACGGGGCGTTTGACCCCACCGTCGGTCCCCTCACCCGGTTGTGGCGCCGTTCACGTCGATCGAAAACGTTGCCCGCGAAAGACGTCTTGGAGTCGGCCCGAGCGGCGGTTGGCTACAGGCATCTGCGACTCAATCTCGAACACGAAACCGCCGAGCTGTTGCTGCCAAAAATGCAGCTTGATCTGGGAGGAATCGCCGTCGGATATGCGATCGATGAGGCGCTTCTGGTTCTGAAGTCACACGGCATCACGAGCGCGTTGATCGACGGCAGTGGCGACATTGGCGTCAGCGACGCCCCCCCGGGAACCGATGGCTGGCGGATCGGTGTGGCACCACTCGACGCCGAGGCGGAACCGAGTCGCTACCTGGTCCTCAAAAACGCCGCCGTCACCACGTCGGGGGATGCGTTTCAATTCGTGGAAATCGACGGTGTCCGGTATTCGCACATTGTCGATCCCAAAACCGGACTCGGGCTGACTCGTCCGACGAGCGTGACCGTGATCGCCCGGAATTGCAGGGAAGCTGACAGCTATGCGACGGCAGTTTGCGTGCTGGGGCCTAAGCGGGGGTTGAAGTTTATCGCGAACAGGAAAGGGACTGAGGCGCTGATTGTCACCCGTGTCGCGGACAAAACGGAAACCTGGGAATCGCCTGGGTTTCAGTCTTGGCAGGCGAAATGATCGACTCGACTCCACACGGCCTGAATTCAGAGCTTGGGCACGGGCCGCCGTAGGATGGGTCTCTGACCCGTCCCGAGGGAGCGGCAACTGAAACGGAACACAACCCACCAATTTGGGCGAACGGGTCAGAGATCTGAGTCTTACCCAAATCTTTTCGGCAGCCGGGAATGGAATTCCCTTAAGCATTGCCGTTATCAAACGGACGTCAAATTCCGCTTCCTGACGGGCGCGGCTCGGATACAACCTCAGCCGGTGCCGTTTCCAGGTACGGATAGAGGTTCCGCCGGGCCGGGTCGCACAGTCCCGCCAGGTTGTACGGAGCGATCCGCCGCTCCACGAATTGTCGGTATTCCTCCGCCTGACCGTCACTGATTCGCCCGAGTGACAACAGTCGCCGCAGTTCGTGGTAGCACTCATCGACCACCTGGCGGTACGCCGGCTGGTCGGCCATCAGAATCGCGTCGTGAGCGCCGGTCTTTCCCTTCCGCCGCTGGTCTTCACTAAAGATCGCCCCCGCGAAGTAGCACATCGAAAACGACGCGAACAACCGAAAGTCGGCGAACGCCAAATAGCAGCCATGCACCACCTGATCCAGCAGATCAACTTCGCCACGCAGCGTTCGTTCGTATTTCTGCAGGTCGGCGTACAACTCATCCCGCCCGAATCGACCCGCCAGAATATCGCACAGGCGCTCAATCCCGCGCAGCGTGTGGGCGTTGCCGGTGCTGTGCAGCGCGTCGAGGCCGTAGCCACTGAAGGGAAGCATCGCCCAGTTCGGTCCCACGAACCGGGACCAGCGCCGCTGCAGACGGCCGGTCCGACGCATGGGACCGCAGAGCGGGGTCAACTCGGCGTCGGTGAATTGTCTCGCGATCGATGGATATCTCCCCAGCAGGGAATGCCATTCGTCCTCGGGACTCACTCCCAGATCGAGCGGATGTCTCTCCGTATCCAACAGCACTCCCGCGCTCGTCACGCCGTTGTTGAACCGCAAGACGTACATCCACCCGCCATCCACAATGTGGTGGAGCGCCGCGTCGTCGCATCGAAACGGATAATCACCAATCCGACCCTTGCCACGCCGCAATTCCTCCTCCCAAAGCCCAACTCCTCGAAAGTGGCCGAAAACCGAGCGTGACGATGTCCGCATGGAGGCGACTTCATTGCGCAGTCGCAGATGTCGCGCCAGAAATCCCCCCTCTCCCGACGCATCGACGATGAACCGCGATCGGATGCGGACTGTCTCCCCCGCGCGATGTCCGCTGAGTCGCCATTCATCCCCATCGACAATCTCAGTGATTTCCGTCAAATCCAGAACCGGAATGTGCGCCGCGATCGCCTCTCGCACCAGAAAGGCGTCGAAATCCGGACGGTACCAGTGGGTGTCGGCGTCAACGTCCTGATTGCTCGCCGCGACCATCAATTCGTTGGCATGGTCGATGCGAGGCGCGAACTCGGCACCGCTTTGATGCCGGTAGTAACTGAACCCCCGCTTGAGTCCGCACGGCAACTGGGAATACGAACGTTGCCAGCTCCCGTATTCACACAGCGGTTCCAGTCGCGGCAGATCGTAGCGACGACACAAATCCTGCCAGACCAGGTCGGCAATGGGCGTGGACGATTCCCCGATGATGAACCGGGGATGGCTCGCCCGATCGATCAACACCGGACGCAGATCGAGTTTTTGAAGGATCAGCGCCGTCAACGCGCCGCCAAATCCCGAACCAATAATCGCGACGTCGCCGTCAATATCCATAAAGTGTTCGATTCTTGTGATGCATGAGTCTCACCGCCCCGCTGCTCTCCCAACTCACGGCAATCTCCACTTCCGTCCGGCGCTGGCCAAGAGCCGTTCCGACCCCGCCGGTCCCCAGGTTCCCGCCGCATACTCTTCCGGCCGGTCTGGCGACCCTTCCCACGCATTGAGGACTGGCGTCACCAGTCGCCACGCGGCGTCGAGTTCGTCGTTTCGCATGAACAGTGTCGAGTCTCCCCGCAGCACATCCAGCAGGAGTCTCTCATACGCTTCGGGGAGCGCGAGTTGTTTGAAGCCTTCGTCGAATGCGAAGTCGAGATTCACAGGATGAATCTGGTACTGCATTCCCGGACGCTTCGCCGAGCAGGTCAGCGAGATCGATTCGCTCGGCTGAATCCGAAACACCAGTTGATTGGGTCGGGCTTCGACCAGTTCGCAAATGTCCCCTTCGCATTCGACCGTCTTGAACAAATGCAGTGGCGGGAGCTTGAATTGAATCGCGATTTCGCTCACCCGCCGGGGCATCCGCTTGCCGGTCCTCAAGTAGAACGGAACCCCCGCCCACCGCCAGTTGTCGATTCGGACCTCCATCGCCGCGAAGGTTTCGGTGCGGGACTCTGGCGGAATGCGGTCTTCCTGCAGATACCCGGCCGCCTGTTTGCCGTTGATCAAGGACGAGGTGTATTGACCACGGACCGCCCATTTGTCGATCGAATTCGCGGCGGGGGCGAGCGCATCGAGAACTTTGACCTTCTCGTCTCGAATCTCCTTGCCGCGAAACGAAGAGGGAGCCTCCATCGCCACGAGCGCCAGCAGTTGCAGCACGTGATTCTGCAGAACGTCGCGCAGCGCTCCCGAGTTGTCGTAGTAGCCGCCACGCCCATGTTCCATCCCCTGCGCCTCCGCGACCGTGATCTGCACGTGGTCGACGTGCGTCCGGTTGAAGAGCGGTTCGAAAATCGCGTTGCCGAACCGAAACAGCAGCAGGTTTTGAACCGTCTCTTTGCCGAGGTAATGGTCAATGCGATAGATCTGATCTTCCCGCAACATCCGCCCCAGATTCGCGCCGAGTTCGCGGGCGCTGTCGAGATCGCGACCGAACGGCTTTTCGAACACGACGCGCAACACCTGCTCACTGTTGCGTCCGGGGATCAGTTTCGCCTGCGACAGCGACTCAATGGTCGGTACAAACAGATCGGGGGTCGTCGCCATGTAAAAGACACGCTTGTTGGCGATTCCCGCAGCCCGCTCCAGTTCGGTCAGAGATTCGCCAAACGCCGGGAATTCCTCAGGACGGGACAGATCCAGTTGTCGGTAAAACATACGTTTGGAGAACTCGGCCCATTTCGCCGCGTCGACCGCCCCGCTGCGGCTGATCAGCTTCAGGTTGTCAAAAATCTCGTTTCGAAATTCCTCGTCGGTCTTCGCCCGCCGCGCCGCTCCGACGATGGGCGACCGGTCTGACAGGTAACCATCCACCCACAAATGGAACAGCGCCGGCAGCAGTTTTCGCGCGGTCAGATCGCCCGACGCGCCGAAGATCACAATGCACGCGTCGGTTGTGGAGCCGTCCGCTGTTCCGCGGGCTGATTCGGCTGTGGATCCTTCGCTCATGGGTCTCTCCTGCATTGGTCGACGGCGTGCGCTTTGTACTGGCGGTCCGATTGTGCTTTACTGCCGTTCGCGTTGCAATCCGGAAGTCACGACAATTCGCCCCCTCGAATCCCCCCTCCGCCCATGCCTCCCACCCCGTCCGCCGACCTTCTCGCACGACTTGGCCAGGGGGAATCGATCGCCTCGATCTGCCAATCACAAGCCTGGACCCGCTTGCAATTCGACGACTGGTGGACCTCCGAATGCTCCGCCCGCCTCCCCGATTTGACCACTCCCGTTTCCGCGACCGTCGAGCGGCAGGTTCAAATCTCTCGCAACGAATGTGGCATTCCCCGCATCACGGCCGAAAACGACAATGACCTGTTTTTTGGCTTCGGTTTCGCGACCGCGCAAGATCGGCTGTTTCAGCTCGATACGTTGCGACGCCGGGCCGTTGGTCGGCTGGCGGAAATCCTGGGTCCGTCGGCGGTCGAATCGGATCTCGTCGCGCGGACGGTCGGACTGCACCGGATTGCCCAGCGTGAGTGGGACCATCTCCCCGCCGAAACCCGCACGCTGTGCGAAGCATGGTCGGCGGGTGTCAACGCGTTTATCGAATCGTGCGGCGAACGGTTGCCCGTCGAATTCGCTTTGCTCGATTACCGCCCTGAACCGTGGAGTCCGATCGACTCTCTGGCGATCGCCGGGGAGTTTCGCTGGTACCTGACCGGGCGATTCCCGGTCATTGTGATTCCGGAACTCGCCAGCCGGGTGCTGGGGGAGGGAGCCTTGTATCAGACGTTTCTGCGTGCCGAGGCCGACGCCGAATCGATCTTGCACTCCGGGGACTACGCCGCAACGCGGAATGGGATTCAGCCTGTCGGAGTCTCGGTCAACGATCCGGACGCGGGGCACGGGAGCAACAACTGGGTCGTCGCGGGGAGTCGCACAACCACAGGGAAGCCGTTCGTCGCCAGTGACCCGCACATTGCGTTCGCCGCGGTTTCGTGCTGGCACGAGGTGCATCTGCAAGGGGGATCGTTCAACGTCGCGGGAATCACCTACGCGGGCATGCCGGCGATCATGTTCGGGCGGAATGAACGGGTCGCCTGGGGAATCACGAACAACATCTGCTCGCTGCGTGATCTTTACCAGGAGCGAACCGACGCGGCTCATCCTGGTTGCTTTCTGTATGACGGCCGTTGGGAACCGTGGCGCGAGATTCCCGAGGAAATCGACGTTCGCGGTGCCGAAACGGTCACGCGCACGGTCAGGCTGTCTCGCAATGGGCCAATTGTCGATGAGATCCTCCCTGGACCGGCGCGAGACACCGGCCCGGTCTCACTCCGCTGGCTCGGCATGAACCCGTGTGGCTGGATTCCCGCGCTGCTCGCGATGGATCGCGCCAACTCCGCCAGCGAGTTGCGGGCCGCGACCGAGCCATGGATGGTACCGACGTTCTGCGTTGTGTACGCCGATGTGGAGGGGCAGATCGGCTATCAATGTACGGGACGGTTGCCGATCCGCACGGTCTGGGAACGGGGATATCGCCCCGGGTGGGATCCCGCCCATCAATGGGCTGGGCTGATTCCGTTTGAAGGGATGCCGCATGTCGAGAACCCGCCGCGCGGCTGGATTGGAACCGCCAACAACCGGGTCGCCCCCGATGATTTTCCCTATCCTCTCTCGGGAACCTGGGGGAGTTGTTACCGGGGACTCCGCATTCGACAAATGTTTGAAGAGCGATCGGTCGCGACCCACCGCCAGATGGTTGATATGCAACTCGACACGATGTCGCTACGGGCGGTGGATTGTCTCCCGCCAATGCTATCGGTTTTGCGCGAGTCGGCGAATCCACAAGTGCGCGAGGCGGCAGGATACCTGGCGGCCTGGGACTGTCGCATTGAACCCGACCGTGTCGGCGCAACGCTGTTCAATGTCTTTTTCACCCATTGGTCGCAGCGGGTGGCGGAAGTGCGGTTCACCGGCGAGACCGCGACTCTGGCGGCGGGAGCGTGCGGCGGACTCGCCCAGGCGCTATTGTCGGAAGACCCCGCCGGCTGGTTCCCGGACGATGCGGCACGACGTATCGCGATTCACGACGCGTTTGAATCCGCGTTGACGTGGATTGCCGGCAAACTGGGGGCGAATCCTCTCGACTGGGGATGGGGTCGGCTGCACCTGTTGCAACAGAAGCACCTCCTGACCGATCGGGGGGATTTGGGGACGCTGCTGGATCGGGGAGGAGTCCCCGTGCGCGGCGACATGCAGACGGTTTGCAACACCGGACAAGCGGCCGACTACTCCGCGCCAACCGGTGCGGGGTACCGCATGATCGCCGACCTCTCCGACCCGCAGGCGACCCTGTGGGCGGTGGACGCGGGCAGCGAATCGGGCTGCCCCGGAAGTCCGCATTACGACGACCAGCTTCCGGCGTGGCAGCGCGGTGAATACCACGCGCTGCGACTGAAGGGGGAACCGGGACCGTGTATGACGCAGACCTTGCGCCCGGTCAACTGAACTGAACCCGGTGGAAACCTCGGGTTTCGGTCCAAGCCGCGCCGGTCAGGAAGCGGGGATCGGCTACCACGTCCCGACGCCCGCCTCGCCTGGGGGGATTTCGCCAGCCCCGAGTTCGTCGACTGACGAAGATCGCACAGCCGGCCGCGAACTCCCAATGTAGCCGTCTTTCTCCGAAAGACTGGCCCCGCTGCGCCCCGACCGGCAAGACAACGCACTGGGGGCTGCCCCAGAACTCACACCAAAACCGGCGCATCCGATTTCGACCAGCGGTTCACTTCCCTGTTGAAACCGTGCGGCGTCGGATTCATCCAGCGATGGACGGCTCGCTTGGGAGGTTGTGCCAGCCCTAAGTGCGTCGAGTGACGGAGTTCGCACAGCGGGCCGCGCACTCAGAGAGTGCGGGCTACATTCGTCTTTCTCCGAAAGACTGGCCCAGCGACAATTCACTGAATCACCACGACTCGGGAAGTTCCACTCGACACGGCGGAAAATGCGATGGTGGTGCGCATGCCGCTCACTTCTTCGATTTCCCCGCCCGCACCCGTGCCGCCATGCGGGTGATCAGAGTCTGCGCTTTTCGTTCGGCGTCTTGGACCGCGGAACCCTGGGCGGAGTTCATGTTGTTGAGCAGTGTCTGCAACAGCTTGCGATAGGCCGAGAAATCCCGGTCGGCTTGAACCAGTCCGTCGAATGGCCGGCGCGGCGCGACAAACTGGTCAAAGATCAACTCGTAGGAATCGCGTTTCCCCGCAGCACTGGTGATTCCCACCACGTGTTCCTTGAGAAATCGCGAGATTTTCGCGACGGCGTCGCGCAACCAGCGGCGCGCGTCTTGCCATTCGCGTTTGTCTTGCGAGTCGGCGAATCGCGATTCTTCGGGAGTCAGTTCACGATTGAGGCCATTCAACCGCTGCGCCGTCGCGTTGAGCTGTTTCGCCATTCCATCAAGCTGCTGTTCCAGTTGCAAACTGGCGTGCCAGTCGGCCGCCATGCGTAAAAGGATCTCGTCGGCACCAGGAGGGATTTGCGTCGAGGATGCCGGCATCGGATTCTGCATCCCCCCGGAGTAACCGGCGGCGACAACCGGGGTATAGGGGACGTCCACCATGGGCTGCGGTTGGACGGCCATCGGATGAACGTGGAGGGCAATCAGGGGATCGCCACCGGCCGGCGGCTCGGTCAACGGGTAGTCGAGGATCGGATTGAGTCCCTGGTGCGGATCGAGCGGACTGCCGTAAACGACGCAGACAGTGACCAGGCGAACGTCCATTCCAACGGCTGCCAGCAGTCCGCGTAACGTCAATGTTGGCCGAGTCGCCGGGTTTCGGAAGAGTTCGGCGGGAATTTGCAGCAAGATCGCCAGCGGGGCGGTCGCGGGCTTGAACCAGATCCAGGCGGTTGCGGGTGGGTTCCCTGGCAGGGGGATCGACTCCCATGTCGCGGACGGGGGGCGGTTGGCAAATGGAATCGACATCGACCAGAATTCTGTACCTCACGGTGAGGGATCTGACATAGAGTGAAGTAGTTCGGGCTGTGTTGCAACCAGGAAACTCATTCCCCCATTCAGATCTGGAGACCGCGATGACTTGTCTGAGATTCTCTGCGAGTGTGTTGATCGCATTCTGCGTGGCGCTGGGAGTGACCGGGTTTTCAGCCGCTGACGACAAGGCGAATCGGACCGATGAGCTGCGTTTTCGGGAAAAACTGAACGCACAGGTGGAAATCAGCGCAAGTCGAGAAAGTGTCCGATCGGTCCTGGAAAAGCTGCTGATTTCGCACGGGTTGCCGTTGGAGTTTGACGAGGTCGCGCTGGCCTACGCGAACGATCCGCTCACGGAGGAAATCGACCTCGCGGTCCAGGAGATCACGCTGAGGTCGGTTCTGAATCAGCTTCTGGAATGCCGAGACCTCGCCTGGGAGGCCCGCGACGGACAGTTTCGGATCACGACGAGTGATCGAGCATTCGGTGAGATGGTTGTCCGGAGTCACCCGACCAAGAGTGTGGCCAAGACGGACGACGAGCTGCGCGTCTTGGCCGCGACTTTGGTTCGGGTCGCCGCTCCCGAGTCGTGGGAGGACCTGGGGGGGACGGGTTCTCTCCGAGCCTTCCGGGGAGGCTTGATGGTCCGTCAATCCACGAAAGTCCATGCCGAAATCGCGAGAATTCTGCGCGGGTTGGCCGGTGAGGGCGAGGAAGACTTCAACGATCGACCGGAGAGTGATGGCTCGGAGATTGATGTCACAGTGGAGGCTGTAATCGTCTCCGAAGAGAAGATCCTGTCGGCGTTGAGGGAACCGGTCGACGTCGCTTTTCAGCAACTCGATTTTGAGGGCTGCCTGGAACAGTTGCGAAAGCTTTCACCGGTGACAATCTGGTGTGATCTGGAACGACTCACGCGGGACGGGTCCATCATTTCGCGCGAGCGAACCCTCTCCATGAAACAGGTGCCGTTGGAATCGGTGCTGAACCACGTGTTGTCCGACACCGGTGTTGCCTGGAGCATTGCCAACGAGGGGATTCTCCTGTCTCTGGACGGCACACCCGACAAGAATTCGGTTCGGTTGTATGCGGTCAAGGATCTTCCCGACGAGCTGGTTTTGAAGCACACGGATGCGTATTCGCAAGACAACCCGGTCGAAGGGGAGGCGCCGGGCGGTTTTGGCGGAGGCTGGGGCGGCATGGGTGGCGGAGGGGGCGGCAGTGGGGGATTCTTCCAATTCGGCGGGGGCGGGGTCGCGACAATGGGGGGAGGAGCGGCAGCGAAAGGGGCACAACCCGCAGACGGACTCTACGACCTGTTGCAGGCAGTTGTCTCGCCGGAATCGTGGGAGGCGCTGGGAGGCGAGGGGGTGGTTGTTCGGTTTCGGGATCAACTGATCGTGCGGCAGACCGCGGCAAATCACCAGAAGATCGCCAGCGTCCTCGCAGACCTTCGACAGTTCGCGTCCGCTTCGGAATCGGTACCTGATGAGGCCGGGAAGCCTGAGCAAACCAAGCTCAAGTCCACGTACTACCGAATTCAGGGCGACTCGCCCGAAACCATCCGCCATTTGCTGCTTTCGCTGGAAGATTCGGCGCAGGAGAATGTCGCAGGATCAACTCCCACAACGGATTCGGCGACAGGGAAAATCGTCGCGACTCGCGACGGGCTGGTGATCCGACAGACCGCCGCCGGGCATCAACGCATCCAGCGCTGGTTGAAGCGAATGGTGTTGCTGGATCAAGTGATCGAATTGGACGGCGAAGAGAACGAATAGCCGGAGATTCGTTCCCAAGGTGCCTTTCCAAGATCAATTTCGAACTACCAGTGATCAAGCCGTTCGGCAGAAGCTGGGGGGGACTCTGTCCCCCCCAGCTTCAGTGCGGCAGCGTCGTAATTGCCGCCAGCTATGCCCTACCAATTCCTGTGACAGGGGTATTGTTCTGGTTGCGGCCCCGCGAAGGGGGCTGCGCTGGGGTTTGAGAGATGCTCCGGACAAGTCGAACCGCCAACGGTTGATCCAAGTCGCCGGCGGCGGTTGCCGTTCACGTTACAAGGACATGGTGTGGAAAATCGAGATGGACAGGATTGTCGAGGCGACATTCGATCGTGTCGATTAGGAGTTTTTCGATTTCGGCCACTTAGCCAGAGAGCAAGGAATGGCGAGCAACTCCATCCTGTTCATCCCTTTCATCCTGTCAAATTCTTTCCGTCGTTTGTCCGAGGCGTCCTCCGTTGATGTGCGGAGGACGCCCCCGAATTCATGGAACGCTTTCGCCATACCTCAAAAACCTACCGTCACCCGCCACCGGTGCCCAATTCGCACTTCGGCACTCGCCGTGTTGACCGTCCGCGAAGACTAGCCAGAAAAACAGTTTTGATATTGGACAGGTACTTTGGTCATTCCTTGAAACTCCAGGGTGTGGTGAATGCCTCCTTCTGGCGGCACATCTCGTTATGCAATAAGTACTTCGGAACAATCCGCGCAAAAAGTTCTGGACCGGGGTGGAAATCAGTGTAAAATGATGCTCATTGCAGCCGAATCCCGGACAGAACTTCGGGAGCGGGGGACCCAATGAGTGGTGAACTTCATCACTCCGGGGCGAAGAGCGACCGCCAGGCGGGAGGAGAAATCCGCGCCACAGGTCGCTCCGGGTGTCATTCAAGCCCGAGCCCGACAGCTAACCTCGCAGGCAGGCCGCGCCATGGTGGCGTGGCCAGTTGAATGGGCACAACCGTCCAGTTTCTCCACGACGACGTGCCCTGTTGGTTTCTTTTGAAGGCGCCACAGAGGCCGTTCCGTTCGTTGTTCCGGTGGAGCGCTCCATTCCACTGGTTCTCACTAGGCTCACGCGTTCGTGTCGTCGCGCGCCGCGCTCGCTCCGGACTGGGGAACTTCCCGTCGGACAGCCGGCCGGTGACTCCGCTCGTTTGACCCATCGACCCGCATGTTGCTGGAATTCCCCACCGCCTGAGCTTCGCCTCCAGACACGCTCTGGTTTGCGAATCGTGCGAGTTGGGGCCACCCAGACAAATGCGCCGTAAAGAACGGATCCGCGCTGCTGTCGTCGGAAAGTGCAAAAATGTCCGTCGCATTGAGTTTGAATTCGTCGTTGGTTTTTGGAACGTCATTCACTGGGCCAGCGCTATTGGCCGCAACCGGTGACCTGAGTTTCGTGTTGATCATCGCCGCGGGGATCGGGTTCCTCGTACTGCTCGCACTGTGGCTCACGGTCCGCTACATCCCCAACAACTCGATTGGCGTGGTGGAAAAACTCTGGTCGAACCGGGGTTCCGTTCCCGAGGGTCGGATCATCGCGCTGAATGGCGAAGCGGGATATCAGGCCGAGCTGTTGCGCGGTGGTATTCACTTTGGACTCCCCCGCTGGCAGTACCGCATCCACGTCGTCCCCCTCGTCACCATTCGCCAGGGCCGCATGGGTTATGTCTACGCCCGGGATGGTCAATCTCTCCCCCCCAGCCAGACGCTCGGGCGGGTGGTCGAATGCAACAATTTCCAGGACGCCCGGCGGTTTCTGGGACTGTCGGAACACGACAATACGCTCGTCGGCCAGCGCGGTCGGCAACGGTCGATCCTGCGTGAAGGGGTCTACGCCATCAACCCCGCGCTGTTTGTTGTCGTCACCGAATCCAAGGTCTACGCGCTCAAACAGGTTCAGCCGGTCGAAGAAGCCAAAGCGATTCTCGAATGGGCCAAAGTACTGAGCGACGCGGGTGGTTTTCAGCCGATCGTTGTCGGCGGCACCATCGAAGCCCAGGATCCTCTCCATCCCGAACTTCCCTCCCAGGTCGACGGCATCGCGATCGTCACGATTCATGATGGCCCCTCGCTGGAACCGGGTGCGATCATCGCCCCCCCCGTCTCCACCACCCCCGACGACGAAGATTACCACAACAACTTCCAGGATCCCGAGGCGTTTCTTCGCGCCGGAGGTCGTCGGGGACGACAGTATCAAACCCTGACCGATGGCACGTACTTCCTCAACCGCTGGTTCGCCACCGTGCAGATGATTCCCAAAACCGTGGTCCCGATCGGTTATGTGGGGGTTGTCGTCAGCTACTATGGTAAAGCCGGTCGCGACCTCTCGGGAGCTTCCTTCCGTCATGGGGAACGCGTTTCCGAAGGGGAACGTGGTGTCTGGGAAAAGCCGCTCGGCCCCGGCAAATACGCGTTCAACACCTATGCGGGGAGCATCGTTCTCGTTCCCACGACCAACTTCGTGCTGCACTGGATCACGGGCAAGTCGGAGACGCACCGCTACGACGAAACGCTGCGCTCCATCGACCTGGTGACCCGCGACGCCTACGAACCCCGTCTGCCACTCTCGGTGGTCGTGCATATCGACTACCAGCGCGCTCCCAACGTCATCCAGCGGTTTGGGGACGTGAAGAAACTGATCACGCAGACACTCGACCCGATGTTGAGCGCGTTTTTCCGCGACGTCGCCCACAAAAAGACCATGTTGCAACTGCTGCACGATCGCGACGCCATTCAGGCGGAGGCTCGCGAGGAGCTGCGTCGCAAGTTCCATGAATTCGACATCGAATGTGTCGACGTGCTGATCGGCAAACCCGATTCACCCGAAGGGGACACCAAGATCGAATCGCTGCTCGATCAGTTGCGCACCCGACAGTTGTCGATCGAACAGCTCGAAACCTACGACCGCCAGCGCGACGCCGCCAACAAGCTGCGGACACTGAACGAGTCTCAGGCCCAGGCCAACATGCAGACGCAGTTGACCAACGCCAAAGTTCAGATCGAGATTGTCGAGAACCAGGCCGCCGCCGAACTGGCCCGGTCGCGCAAACAGGCTGAACAGGTCGCCGTGCAGGCCGATGGTGAATTGAACCGCGCCCGCAAGCAGGCGGAACAGGCGATCGTTGTCGCCGAGGCAGACCTGGCCCGTTCGCGCCGTCAAGCCGAACAGACCGTCTTGCTCGCCGAGGCCGACAGCCAGCAGAAGGCGCTCGCGGGGCGTGGTGAAGCTCAAAAGGTGATGCAGATCGGTCTGGCGGAAGCATCGGTGCTGCTGAAGAAAGTCGCTTCGTACGGCGATCCCCGGCTGTTCGCTTTGGCCCGCGTGTCGGAACAGCTCTCGCAATCGTCACAACCGCTGGTGCCGGAACGGGTCTTTATGGCCCCCGGTTCGGGTTCGGCGGACGCGGTGGGTGGTGGAAACGCGGGGACCGGACTGGTCGGTTTGCTGGTCAGTCTGCTGGTCGCCGAGAAATCGGGCTTCCAACTGGTGGATGGCCCCGAACAGCAGGCGCTGAAGGAAATGGCCGAAAAAATGACCCGCGACGCCATGGAATTGATGGACCGGACGCCCGGCTCCAACCACGGGGTGGTTCCCAAGTCGATTGCGGAGCGGGCTGCGATGCTGACGACCAACGGTGCGAGCTAACCCCTGGCGAACGGCCGGCGTGAGCCGGCTGGTTCATACACCCCCTCCCTCTGCCGTCGCGTGACACACCATCACGCGCGGCAGGGGGCTGACGCCGCCCCGCTCGCCAGATTTCCGCTGCCATTCTTCGAACGGTGTCGATATCCTATGTGAGGTTGTTGATTCCACATCCCACTCGACCAACTGGCCACTCGATGAAGACACTGCCCGCGACTCCCGGCTTGCCGCGACAAATCTCTTCGCGTCTTTCCCGCCGCAGTCTGTTACAGGCGGGTGGATTGGGGGCCTTGGCGATGGGGGTTCCCGGGGCCGTCATGGCCGGGGTCGATGAATCGCAGGGTCTGGGGCGTGGAGCAGCGGCGAAATCGGTGATTTTCATCCTCTGCTGCGGCGGTCCCAGCCATCTCGACACTTGGGATCTTAAACCCGAAGCGCCCGATGGAATCCGCGGTCCCTATAAGCCGATCGCGACGTCTGTCCCTGGCATGCGGATCAGTGAATTGCACCAACGGATGGCGTCGATGACGCAGCATTTTTCGCTGATTCGCTCGATGACGCATGTCGGCAACATCAGCAATCACTTCGATGCGATGCATCACCTGATCAGCGGGCAAGCCGACGCTCCCCCCGATTCCCCGTACCTCGGTTCGATTCTGTCGAAGGTTCGCCCCAATCCCGACAGCCTCTCGTCGTATGTCTGGTTGATCAAATGCGTTGGGGATCCCGTCTTCTGCGCCCCGAATATCGGGACCGGGGGACATCTGGGGGCGATGCACACGCCGTTGTTCGTCGGGTCGGCGAGCAATCACCCGGCGATGCCCGGTTTCAAACCGCCGGAAGAACTTCTGGCGTCGGTCGCGAAAGACCGGCTTCAAAACCGGGAACGGCTGTTGGATTGCCTCGATACGGAAGGGGGCCCCAACGACCCGACCCGCGCGACCCGAGACTGGCGCGATCTGCACCATCGGGCGGTGGAGTTGTCGAGTGGTTCGGGCGCGGTGCAGGCCTTCGATCTCGAACGGGAGCCGACCGAGGTCCGCGATCGCTACGGTCGACATCCACTGGGTCAGAACCTGCTGTTGGCCCGGCGTCTGGTGGAATCGGGCGTGGGTTTCGTCACGGTCAACGGCTGGACCGGTCCGTCTCCCAACGCGGTTCTCGGCGGTCCCCCGAGTTCCAGTTGGGATATGCACGGCGGCGAAATGGGAATGGGGAACGCGTTTGGCAACGGCTCGTACGGAATGGGTTGGTGCCTCCCGTGTCTGGATGAAGCGGTCGCGGCGTTGTTGATCGATCTCGAAGATCGCGGCATGCTGGAATCGACGCTGGTGGTGGTGACCGGCGAATTCGGCCGGACGCCGACGATCAACGCCCCCGGCGCGAACCCCGGTCGACAGCACTGGCCGTCGTGCTATTCGGCCTTGATCGCTGGCGGAGGAATTCGCGGAGGGGCGGTCTACGGCGAGTCAGACAAACACGCCGCCTACGTGAAGGACAAACCCGTCCGCCCGCAAGATCTCGGCGCGACGATCTACCACTCGTTGGGGGTGCCGCTCGAAACGCGATTGGGAAAAGACGGCTTCACCCGGCCAATCAGTACCGGGACGCCGCTGTACGATCTGTTTGGGTGAAAGTACATCCCTGGAGGGTCTGGGGGGACAGACTCCCCCCTGTTTTGGAGTGGCAGTGTCGCATTTGTCGACGTCATCCGATCGAGACCACACAACTCCCGGCGGACGCGGTGCATTTCAGGACTCCCGGTGCGAGTCCGCGGGTCTCGTAGTACTCACGCAGCAATGCCTGGCGAAGGGTATCGACATGTTCGACCCGCACCAGAATCATCGCGCACCCCCCCAGGCCCGCGCCGGCGATTTGGGCTCCTTCGACTCCCGGAATCCGGCCAGCGATGTCGACGATGCAATCGATCTCCTCGGTGCTGCAGCGATACCCTCCCGGCTGCAGGTGAAGCTGCGCGTGTTCCACCCGCGACAGATCCTGACTGGTCAGGTCATCGATCAAACCGTGCAGGGCGGCGTCGGAAATGTCGACTTCAAACGGTTCGACCCCCGCGGGGCCGGCCTGAAAACAACGCTCACCATCGTGCGAAATCCGCATCAGTCGGCCCAATCCACGCATATCACCGTCGCGTAACAGATCCGCCGCCCGCCGTGACCGGGCGCATTCCGCAACACCAAACATCACCACCCCGCGCACAGGGTAAACCGCGTCATCCGGAGCGGCACCAAAATGGGGTTCCAGGACTTTCCAGACTTCGGGATCATCCCGGAATTCAGCCCGCACTTCCGCGGCCGACATCGCGAGGGGCAGCGCCAACAGAATTTCGTAGATTCGCGACGGGGGCACCTGCAATGTGTCAGTGTTGAGATCGCGGATGAATCGGATGAAGGGGGCCAGTCGCGGGAATTTCCGTTTGACGATTTGCAGGCCGACCAGATACGAACCGACACGTGAGTTGAAGGCCGCTTTGGCTCCCGCCGCCTTTTTCGCCTGCACCTGGGAGTTCGCCACCACCAGCATGTGTGTCGACGGAAACGCGAGCTGTTCGAGAACCTCGAAATCGTGGAAGGTGACGTGGTTGATTGTCCCTTTCATTCCCAGTTTCATCGCCGCGTGGTCGGCGCTGCCTCCGCGTGTTCCCACAAACCACTCCCCTTCGCCGCAGAAGTTGACGAACTGTTGCGGAGTCAGTTCCAGGCCATGGAGCGCCAATGCCGCCTCGGCGGTGGCGACCACAATCGCGGAGGAGGAACTGAGGCCGGCGGCGACGGGGATATTTCCGCAGACCGCCATGTCCATTCCACTCAGCAGGGTCGAGCGATAGGCCATTTGCAGACGCAGCAGGGCCGCCTCGATATACAGCCGCCAGTTCCCGGCCGAGTCTCGCAGGTGCCGCGTCAGTTCCTCGGAATTGACCACACTCAGCCAGTTGTCCCACTCGAGTCGGCTGACCAGTTTACCCAGGGAAATGGAAGCGGGCGGGAATTGAACCGGGTCGACGTTGCGGGCTTCGACGCAATCGTCGTTGCGGGGTGCGACGGCCAGCAGCACCTCCTGCGTCACCGCCATCAGGTTGCACCGGCCCCCCTGCCAGTCAACATGCCGGCCCATGACGTTGATGCGCCCCGGGGAGCGCACCAGCAGGACCGAACGCTCGGAACCAAAATTCTGTTCAAAGGCTTTCAGGACCGAACGGTAAGCGGCGACCCGCTCCTGAATCGTCTCGGGGTCGTCGCCATAGCATTCGACCAGTGTCTGACGGGTTTCCGGAGGCAGTTCGCCGGTCTCGGGAAAGAGCCTCAGCCAGTCGGCGAGTGGTTTGAAGCGCCCGATTCCCAGGCGTTCCCTCAACTCTTCCAGCGACTGATGGTGTTCCCCATGCAGATGATCCTCAATCCGCAACAGCTCTTCGGGATTGTTATACGACTGAATCTCATGCGGGGTCTCGGTTTCAATATGACAGACGCGGAACTGCGGCGTCCCTTTACGTGTGGCCGAGCAAATCGCGCCGACGGCGTCGGTCAGGTACGCCTCCCCCTGGGCATTGGCGGCATCCATGTGCTTGAGGCCATACTCCAGGGCCCGTTTCTTCACCAGATAGACGAATTCATTGCGAAATGGGGCCACCCAGGCTTCTTGCGGCGTGAACGTCTTGCCGGCCGGCCCCGCCTGGAAGTCCCGGGGAATCGACTCCAACCGCTTGAGAAACTTCTTGCGGTCGATCACGCCGTCCGGCGAGACAGAGGGCGGATCGGGGACAACCTGCTCCAGTTTCTTCCCCGCGCCAAGTTCCCGCTCCATGATCGCCAGGATGTCCGTGATCGGAAGTCCCGTCTGCGCGCCTCGGGCCAGCTCCCACAGCGCGCCACGACATTTTCGCAGTCGGATATCGGGTGCTTCCACAATCGCCAAGGGGCGATGATCGTCGTCGAACAATACGCGGCCCGCGGAATCTCCTCCCCACTCGGCTCGCGACACGATCAGACCCAGGTCGGCGTCGATCGCGTCACAGCGGTCGATCAGCCGCGTCAGTGCTGCGGAGTCAACCAGCTTGTCCCCCGCGACCAACAAGAGTCGCGCGTCGGGGTTGACCTCGGTGAGCGCCAGCAAACCGCACCGGGCGGCGTCTCCGGTTCCCAGCGCCTGGGGCTGGTAGGCGAACACCGTGTTGCGGAACTTTTGACCCACGAGTTCCACCACCTGCCCCGCCAGATCTCCCACGACGACCACATTGCGGGAGATTCCCGAACGGTTGTAGACGTCGAGAGCCCGAATGATTGCCGGGACTCCCGCGATGGGAAAGCAGACTTTGTGCAGATTCTGACTGCGCATCCGCTTCCCCTTGCCAGCCGCCAGAACGATGGAATAGAGGGACGCTCGCGAAGCCATGAATGGGAGTTCCAGGTGAGGCGGAAAGAACGGAGGTCGCGGTCAACACGTTCACGGGAGCGCGAACCGAAACACCCCGCAGGACGGCCAGCGCATTCCTTGCCACTGGGCTGTCGTCGGACGGGTCGCAGACCCGTCCACATGGGGGGTGTCGAAGACGGAACAGGTAACCAGATCCCCGCCGGTCTGGAGGCGGCGAAAGGACACTGCTTCCTGATGGGTGCGGCTCTGCTACTGCACGTCGTTTTCGTCCAGGGGGAGTATAGTGTCGCCCCGCACACACCGCGAACGATGTGCCACGAATCGCGGGTTCACTACGTACGCGTCAATCGTCTCTGATAGGATCAATAGGCCCGGAACATTCCGACGTCCCCCGAGTCAGGTCGCCGTCATGAGTCATCCTTCCGCAACCAATTCGTCTCCTTTCCACGACGTTGGCAAAAAAACTTGCCCGACGCGGCGGGAGTTTCTTTGGGAAGCTGGTGGCGGATTTGGTGGCTTGGCGCTCGCGGGACTGTTGCAACAGGAGGGTTTGCTCGCCTCCGACACACCCGCCGCCACGTCCCCTGCCACGAACTCGCCCAATGCCGGCATCGGTGGACTGCCCGGAATCCCCCACCATCCCCCCCGCGCGAAGCGGGTTGTGCAGTTGTTCATGGGAGGAGCCGCCAGCCATATTGACTTGTTCGACTACAAGCCCGAGCTCGTCAAACATCATGGCGAACCCTCGGACTTTGGCGAGCATGTCGAAGCGTTTCAGAATGGGCTGGGGCCTTGGATGAAGCCGATCTGGAAGTTCCAACCGTATGGCGGTTGTGGCAAACCGCTGTCGGAAGTGGTCGCCGACCTGGGGGCGTGCGTCGACGACATGGCGTTCGTGCACAACCTCGTGGGCAAAACCGGCGTTCACAGTCAGGCGACCTACCTGCAGGCGACCGGATTTCAACTCCCCGGCTTCCCCGGCATGGGTTGCTGGGTGAGCTACGGACTGGGGAGCCTGAACGAAAATCTGCCCACGTTCGTGGTTCTTCCGGATCATCGCGGCTTCGCTTCCAACGGTCCGAAAAACTGGGATACGGCGTTCCTTCCCGCGCAACATCAGGGAACGATCATTTACCCCGGAAAGAACACGCCCATCGCCGACCTGTTCCCCGGCAAGGGGGGGAGCTACGTCAACGCGTCGAGTGAACAGGCGACGCAGCGACTGCTTCGGCGGTTCAATCAGGAACATGCTGCCGAGCGACCGGGAGATTCGCGACTGGAGGCCCGGATCCGCAGCTATGAACTGGCGGCGAAAATGCAACTTGCCGCCCCGGAGGCACTCGATGTTTCGGGGGAGCCAAAGCACATTCTGAAGCTCTACGGCCTCGATCATGGCCAAAGCACATTTCCCGCGGAGATCAATCCGACCGAGGAGATCGAGTACTTCGGCCGCAAGTGCCTGGTGGCCAGGCGACTGCTCGAACGGGGAGTCCGATTCGTGCAGATCTGGAGCGGGAACGACAACGGGTTCCCCCGGCGGAATTGGGATTCGCACGAAGATGTCGAGCGGGATCACGGGCCACTGGCGCGCGGCATGGCGCGGGGAGCGTCGGCCCTCATTCAGGATCTGAAACAACGCGGCCTGCTCGACGACACCATCGTCCTTTGGACGACCGAATTCGGCCGAATGCCGTCCACTCAAGGGGGCAAAGGCCGAGACCACAATCCGTACGTTTTCACAAACTGGCTGGCGGGCGGTGGAATTCGTGGCGGCGTGACGTGCGGCGAAAGTGATTCCTGGGGCTACAAACCGGCCGACCGGGACAACCCGACACAGGTCTACGACATCCACGCGACGATCCTGCATCTCCTGGGGATCGATCACACCCGGCTGACCGTGCGTCACAACGGCATCGACCGCCGACTGACCGACGTTCACGGTCACGTGATTAAGGGGTTGTTGGCGTAACGAAGATTGTGAATGTCGATAGTCCAGGCCCTGTCATCCATGGGAGTCCGTAGGCAACCCTTTTTCGCGAGGTTCCAGCAACGCCGGTGTGTCATCTTTCAATGCGACACCACTCACTCTCCGATCGCGGGCGGCGGTGAGGAGTCTGTAGAGGGTCTGTGCCGCCGGTTCAATCGGCAACCCCTCGGGTCGAATGTTTGAAACGCAGTTGCGGTCGGCGTCGGTCTTGCCCACGAGCGGTTCATGGACGAAGTATGCCCCCAGACTGTCGGGGGAATTCAAACCCGGGCGTTCTCCCAGCAACGACAGCGCCAGCCGGCAGTCCAGAATTTGTCCCACCGCATCCTGCAGCGCGACCCGGGCGAAGGGGGCCACCACAATCGGGGCCAGCGACCAGTTCTGTTCCACCAGTCGGGGCAACAGGGAGCGCAAGAGGGGGACCACTTGGCGGTCGGCCGCCAGAGCCGACAAACCGTCGGAAACCACAATCACCAAGTCAAACGCTGGCGAAACCCCCGGTTTCGAGGTGCGAATTCGCTGGAGTGGATCAACACTCTCGGGAGCGAGTCCCCGACCCCAGTCGGGACGCGTGAGGTACGCCTTGCGGGTGGTCGCCAACGTGGTGACGAGAGTCACCTCGCAACCGAGATCGCGGATTTCCTGCGCCATTCGCTGTACGTCAAAGGGCATCTGGACGGCGTCGCGAGCCCGGGAATGGGCCAGCGCGAAGTCCAGAAGCTCCCGGGTTGGCAGACTCCCCCCCGCGCGGCCCAATGCGATTCGCGCGGGAGAGATGTTGCGCAGCTCGTGCCAGGGATCGGGAATCAGCATTCTGGGGCACTCTTTGTGGTCGGATCAAACAACGCCGAGGCAGGAATTGGGAAATGTCGCAGCTTGTCACAGCTCGATGTCACAGCTTGTCACAGCTCGATGTCACAGCTTGTCACAGCTCGATGGCACTCCCCAGGGGGCAAGTGTCCTGATGTATCCTGCGCGAGAACGTAGTGGCGATTCGGGTCGGTCGCACCTGAACTAATCTCCAATAGCAGTCCCCGTTCCACGAGCGACTTTAGGTCACGCTGCAATGTGCGCCGTGTGATTTCGGGGAACTGTCCGAATAGGTCGGAAATCGCCAAGGTTCCGTGGGTCTGGACCCAGGCGATCGCAGCCGCTTGGCGCGCGTTCAGTCGATGACGTCTTGCCACCACGTCGGTCCGTATCGCAACCTCTCCCCGC
Source organism: Planctomicrobium piriforme (assembly GCA_945860955.1). Lineage (GTDB taxonomy): Bacteria > Planctomycetota > Planctomycetia > Planctomycetales > Planctomycetaceae > UBA10511. Next base: position 39,772 of record CAMATH010000033.1, on the reverse strand, counting down.
TGTTTGACTTCCGTTAACTGCGTCGCCAGTCCGTCGACAAAGTACTCGAGCCAACCGGTGAGGTCCAAATGGCGTTCGCGTACACTTTGAAGTGCGGTGTAGAACGCGGTTCGATTCCGATCATAGTACTCGCTCAACGTGAACAATCGCCGGAAGTCGTAGCCTGCCCGATAGAGGCACACGGTCGACAACAACCGCGACGTTCGTCCATTCCCATCCACAAACGGGTGGATGTGAACCAACTGAAACTGCGCAATTCCCGCGATCAAAACGGGGTGAACGGCAGTATCGAATCTGAGCCACTCGACGAGTTCCCGCATGAGATCCGGGACGTCGCCGGGCGGGGGAGGGGTGTACACGACCTTCCCGGTTCGGCTGTTGGCGATGTAATTCTGGGTGACCCTGTACATTCCCGGTTGTGCCGCTTCGCCACGAACGCCCGTCACAAGTCGTCGATGAATTTCGCGAATCAGGATCTCGCTGATCGGCTGATCGCCCGCCGCATGTTGGACCACCAGCTCAAAAGCCGCCCGATAATTGAGCAGTTCGCGGACGTCATCCACATCCGTTCCCGAGACACTCTCGCCGGCCCAAAGCTGGCGAGACTGATCGAGCGTCAGGCGTGCCCCCTCGATATGCGTCGTATGGTGCGCTTCCAGCAACAAGGCGCGCTGGCTCATCTGCCTCACCCAGTCTTCCGACAGGGTGGCTGCTTCGAGAAACCCGCGGGCACGCTCAATTGTCGTAAGATCCCGGGTGATCGCGTTGTTGATCGTAAAGCGTGGCGTCAGCACAACGGGAAGTCGTTCGTGGATTCTGGAAGTGGTTAGGTGTTCTGACGAGCCCCGTAGGCCCGGGGTTCGCGCTCAAATGTCACGCCAGAACCTCGCGAACCACCCGGGCCGGTTCGACTCCCGTCAATCGAAAATCCAGTCCCTGGGTGCGGTAGGTTAACCGGTTGTGGTCGATTCCCAGCAAATGCAGCATGGTGGCGTGCAGGTCGCGGACATGCACCGGATTCTCCACAGAATGGTAGCCGAGTTCGTCGGTCGCGCCATAGGTGACCCCTCCCCGGACTCCCCCGCCGGCGAGCCACATCGAGAACGAACGCATATGGTGGTCGCGTCCCGGTTCCTGCCCCTTTCCCTGGAACATGGGCGTCCGTCCGAATTCGCCTCCCCAGACGATCAGCGTCTCGTCGAACATCCCGCGCTGTTTCAAATCCTGAATCAACGCGTAGGTGGGCAGGTCGGTGAGTCCACACGTCGTGTTCATGTACTTCACCAGATCGCCATGATGATCCCAGTCGCGGTGATAGAGCTGAATGAACCGCACCCCCCGCTCGGCCATTCGGCGTGCGACCAGACAGTTTCGGGCGAAACTCGATTGCTGCAGCGTGTCGCTGGTCAGTCCGTACGCCTCCAGCACATGTTTCGGCTCAGTCGCCAGATCGAACAGGTTGGGGATGCCCGACTGCATTCGAAACGCCAGTTCATACTGGGCGATCCGGGTTTCGACATCGGGATTCAGTGCTGCCTTCTGGTATTCGGTGTTCAACTTGCGAACCGCGTCGAGCGTCCGACGCTGATGCGTTTCGGAAACCCCTGGCGGGTTACGAACATAATGGACCGCGTCCCCCTGCTGTTGGAACTGGATTCCCTGGAACTTGCCCGGCAGAAAACCCGCCCCCCACTGTCGCGACGAGATTGGCTGCGGATTCCTCCCCCCCTCGCTGGTCATCACGACAAAGCCGGGGAGTTCGTCGGCTTCCGATCCGAGGCCGTAGGTGATCCACGCCCCCATGCTGGGTCGGCCGGAAATCGACGTTCCGGTGTTCATCACGGTATGTGCCGGGTCGTGGTTGATCTGGTCGGTGTGCATTGACCGGATGATGGCCAGATCGTCGGCGAGTTTCGCAGTGTGGGGCAGGATGTCGGCGATTTCCTGCCCCGATTCGCCATGTTTGTGGAATTTGAACTGCGAACCGAGGATCTTGAGCTGCTGCCCCTGCAATTGCGCGATTGGCTGACCCTGGGTCACCGACTCGGGCATCGGCTGGCCGTCGAGTTGGTTGAGCTTTGGCTTGTGATCGAACGTTTCGAACTGCGACGGGCCTCCCGACATGTACAGGAAGATCACCCGTTTGGCTTTCGGAAAGTGATGGGGCAGGCCCGACAATCCGTGGGGCGCGGGAGCTTCGTTTCCCAGCACGACGCGATCCCGGGCGAACAACGCAGAGAGCGCGACCCCGCCGAGTCCCAAAGCGGTCTCCGTCAGAAACGTTCGTCGGATCACATTCATGGTTGCGCCTGCGTTCGTACGATGCGACATCAAACCCGAGTCTCGCTCAAGAATTTTGACAAGACTCCCGGTAATTCACCACGCCACGAAACTCTGTCGAGTGAATGAGTGGATCGAGTATCCACGCGAGACGAATACTCCGTGGAAGATCGATGTCAGGAAAAATCGACAGTCGCATAGGCGTCCCATGGATCCACATGGAAACTGACCGTTTGCTCGCTTGCGGAACGACCGGTATATTGATCCGTAACGGCGACAGGCGGGTTCTCCCTGTCAAACTCAACTCACGGTCGAAACGGTGAAGCAGAATAAGAAAGCCGCGACGGAGTGTGCGGAACGCCTGAAAGCGCTCTCCGAGCCGTTGCGTCTGCGGATTGTCGACCTGCTGCGAGCCGGTCCCTTGACCGTCACCCAGCTCGCAGATCAGTTGGCGTCGGAGATGGTGACCACATCGCACCATCTCAAGATCCTGAAGCACGCTGGACTGGTCCAAAGCGAACGTCGCGGGCGATGTATCGCGTATCGACTGGACGAAACCATTTTTCACGGCGAAGTCGCTCAATCAAAGTTCGACATCCTCGATTTTGGCTGCTGCCGACTGGAGATTCCACGATCGCAGTCCGATTCGGTGGCGGGGACTTGATGTGAGTCTTGGGGCTTCCCTCAGTGCGTTGTTTGGCCGGCGGAGGCGCAGCGGAGCCCGTCTTTCTGAGAAAGACAGTTACAGATGACGGCTACTTCAAATCCTCCGCGATCGTCGACTCCAAAAACCAACCTTGCTTCCCCCGCAAGATCGGTTTCAAATCCGGATACACTTCTCCGGTAATCTGCGTCATCGCCCAACGAATCGCCAGCGCCGGTTCCGAACTCACGTGTCCTGATTTCAGATTCTCCTCTCCAACCCAATCGAGCATCTGCCGGACCTGCTCCTTCGCTTTCATGCGACCCAGCGCGATCGCGCTCGAATACCGCACATAGGGCATTTCTGGCGGCAGCGGAGCGTTATCGGTCAATCGCTCGACCAACTGTTGCGCCAACTCGGGCTGATGCTGCTCCTCAAACCGCAAACCCAACGCCCAAATCGACGCCCCCCGCGAACAACTCCCCATCTGCAGATTCTTGGGGACGTATTCCCGCCACAACGCCTCCGCCTCCCAGAACTTCATCACAGCCAGCGCTTCCATCAAATGAGCGCACTGCTCATCGATCGATTCGAGCCGGGGACCGCCGTTCCGTTGTTTGGTCAACTGCTGAGCCCGTAAAAAGATCGCCGGGCAGGTTTCTGGAACCGCGACCTTCCGCAACGCCCAGGCCGCCGCCACCCGCGCCTCGCCCCGGCCGATCGATTGCATCTCCAACAGCCGCTTGGCCGCCGGCTGATGCTGGTTCGCTCCCACCAACAGCGCCGCCTGTTCCTCCCCCCGCCAACTTGGCTGCGCCAGCATCGCCAACACCTCGACCCAAATCGTCGGCCGCAATGACTCTTGCATAAGCAACTCATGAACCGCTTCCCGAGCCTCCCCCCGCACGCTCGGCAACAGGTCATCCAACATGGCGACAATCGCCGGGATCCGTTCCACCGTCGGGAGTTTGACATACGCCAACATCCCCTGTCGGCGAACCAGCCCGTCCGGGCTTTTCATCGCCTCGCCAGCCAACGGCAACACCAACCGCGAATCGATCTCGTTGAGCAGCCGTAATGCCTCGCCTGCGACCGCCGGCTCTTGATCAATCGCCAGTTTCAGTAACTGAGCCTGGGCGTCGGCCGCCTGGTGCTTTGCCAGCACCCGGGCCGCACAGATCCGGTTGATCAGCAACGTCCCGGTCTTCGCGTCGATCAGCTTTTGCGCATCGGTAGCGAGTCCGGTCGTTTGCAAACGTCCCGCCGCCAGAGCCGACTCAATCCGTATCTCGGCGGGTTGCAATGGCGAATGAGTCAGTTCCAACAAACGGGGTGCCGACTGAGGATCACCCGCCAGTCCCAGCCCACGAATCGCGACCACCAATTCGCGGTGACGCACGCCGGTGCGAGTCAGCCGATCGCGCCATTCCCCCCGAATCGGTTCAAATTTCCAGTCTCCCAACGCGGTTTCGCACAGTTGCCGCACGTCGCCCGAGAACTTCCCCGCCACCGTCGCGAGCGCACTCGCCGACTCGCGGTCGTCAAACGCAACCAGCGCCCGGGCGGCGGCGACGCGAACCGCCGTATGCGTCGATTCCCCCAGCAGGAGTTCGCGCAACCGGGGAATCGCCGGCTCGAGCCCCTTTACCCCCAGTTTGACCCCTTTGGCCATCGACTCCGCCGACAGCCGCTGCATATCGACTTCGGAACGTTCGAGCGCCTCGATCCACAATTTCGCCAGCCTGGCCGAGTAGTAGGAACTCGTGATCGGCCGATCGAACAGCGGATCGTGGAACATCTCGAAGTCGGCTTTGATCTCGCCCCGGGCCGGGTCGGCGAACAGCACACAACATCCCAACACGGCGGGAATCAGCAAACGCGAAAGAAACTTCATGGCAGTCGACGGCGAAGAGGATGCGGACGAAGAAATCGTCTACTGAGGTCGGGAAACGCGCCACGTTTGAACCAGCAGCGTCACCAGCGACACCACCGACGCTCCCCCCAAAAACCACCAGTTGCCGGGAATCAGATTGTAATCGGTGAACCCTTCCACCCGCAGCGCGGAGAGAGCCGCGGCGGCCGGATTGACCAGAAGCGCGCGTTGCACCGTCGCCGGACCAAACGGCGCGTCACGCCCCAACCAGATCAACAGCGGAACCACGGTGATCAACAACAGCACCACATAACTCACTGTTGTCGACGCCGTCGTTCGTTTGAACAGACTTCCAATCCCGGCGCTCGCCATCATCGTGAACACGGCGGTGAATGCCAGACAGACGATCGCCCGTTCCACCTGCGAACGAATTCCCGGTTCGATCCAGACGATCACGACGTAGCCGGGAAGTGTCGCGCAAAACACCAGGGCGACCGTCAGAATCACACTCAGGAGTTTGCCCCACACGATCCGCCACGGAGACAGCGGCGTGCTTTGCAGCAGCAACCAGCCGCCACTCTCCCGTTCCGAACTGATCAACGCCGCCGCGACGCTGGGGGTGATCAATACAAAGAGGGCGACTTGCAGAATCACAATGATCGCCCCGATGCGATACACGTCCCAATCCTGGGCACCGACCGTCGCCGCAAACGCCAAACCCAACGACAGAATTGCCATCACCGCCACGAGCCGCAACAACCAGTGCAGCCGGCCGAACTTGCGGCAGCGAAACTCCTTGACCATCACGGGATTCACCAAGGGGGGAATTCCCGGGCTGCGGCGGTTCGGGTCCACAACGAACAGCAGCCGCCGAAAGAGCCGGACCCCCAACGCCTGATCGTCCGACACGATTCCCGCGGAATGGGAAAAGTCGAACATCGATTGATTGAGCCCGCTTCCGGCCATTCCGATCACGATGGCGATCAGCGCGATTATGATGTTTCCGAGCATGCCCATCTGAAACAGAAGCATGACGAAAACCACAACGGAAATCGTCACACCGTAAATGAACCAGACCGCGGTCTTTCCCCGCAACCGCGCGATCGTCCAGGCACCGCAGACGGCGGCCATCACCAGCGAGAAAATCATGAACATCTGGGGGACATCGGTCCGGGACGCGATTCCCTGGCTCCCCATATCCGCCGCTCCCAAAACCGACATCAATGCCGAGAAGGGGGAACAGCAGCGAATCCAGTCGCCGGCGACGGCGAAGCTGGATTCGTCTCCCGAGAAGAAGTAGTTAGGCCCCATCGACAGCACACTGAGTCCCAGCATGATGCCATACGTGGCCCGAATCGCCCCGTCGATCGAACCGGCATACGTGCTGACCAAGAGACCCAATGCCGTGCATTGCAATGCCACCAGGGCCAGCAGCACGTACAGCCGCAAGAGATCGCGGTCAAACGCGATCCCGCCGAGCGCATAACAGGCACACGCCGCCGGCAGACTCAAAAGCAGCACCAGGAGCGCCAACGACAAAATCGCCAGCAACTTGCCGGAGTAAATCTTGAACGCCCCCAGCGGGGTGTTGAGCAACAGCGCCAGCGTCCCCTGGAGTTTTTCCTTGACAATGCTGGTCGCCGGGAATACCGGCATCAACAACAGCATCGCGCTCAGCAGTCCCATCCCGAACAGACGAAACACTTCCCTGGGGCGATTCCCGGACAGTGAATCTTCGGTCGGCCAGCGCAGAAGAATCAGCAGGCCGAGCAAGGCGGGGAGCAGCACCTGAATGAGCGCCATCCGCCGACTGCGAAATAGCGACAACAACTCGCGTCCCAGAACTGGATTACCCATGGTGGCGCGCTCCTGCGTCAGGCTTTTTCCCCGTTTCAGCCTTTTTCACGACGGCACCGTCTGGCTGATTGGGCCGGGCGAACGTCATGAACGCGTCTTCCAGGTCGGTCTGCACCTCGCGGAACTGCGTGACACGAATCCCCTCGCGAACCAGCGTCGCCAAGACCAGTCCGAGATCCGATTCCTGTTTCGCCGACCGAAACCGCACCATCGCCTCGGTCGGGGCGGGGGTCACCTCGGCCCCGTCTTCCAATCCTTTGCGAATCACCTCGGTGGCGGCGTCGACCTGTTCCGGGTTGTCGAGCTGCACCTCGATCAGACGATTCTGATGCACCTGCCGGCCGATCTCTTCGACGGTCCCATACGCCCGCAGTTTGCCGTTGGTCATGATGGCCGCCCGGTTACAGATCCGCGCCAGCTCCGGAAGAATGTGACTGGTGACCAGCAGCGTCTTCCCCATGTCGGCGAGCCGCAGGAGCAACTCGCGCATTTCGATTCGGGCCTGCGGATCAAGTCCATTCGCCGGCTCGTCGAGGATCAGCACCTGCGGATCGTGCAGCAGCGTGCGGGCGATGCCGACCCGCTGACCCATTCCATGACTCAGGCTGTCGACGAACTTGTCGCGCATGTACGCCGTGCCGGTCGTCTCCATCACCTCTTCAATCCGCTGCACGCGAACGCGACGCCGGATCCCGAACGCCGCCCCGAAGAAGTCAAGGTATTCGCGAACCCGCATGTTCTCGTATGAACCGAACTTGTCGGGCATATACCCCACAAGCTGTTTGATCTTTTTGGCGTCGCGGACACAGTCGGCTCCCGCGATTCGGGCGGTGCCACTGGTCGGGCGCTGCAACCCGACCAGGATTTTGATCGTGGTCGTTTTCCCCGCGCCGTTGGGGCCAATCAGACCCAGAATCTGACCTTTGTGGACCTGCAGGGTCATCGAGTCGAGCGCGGTGAACTCGCCGTACTTTTTGGTCAGATTCTCGATCTCGAGAACCGGTCGATCAGCAACCATCGAAAATACCCTTCCGGGAAAGCGAGCGAAATTCGGGGAGATTGGTGGAGTGAGACGGGAGCGGGGCGGACGGCACCTAGCCCCCCTGGTCGGCGGGCGACTGAGCTTTCAGGTCGACCGACAGACTTTGGATCTTCCAGGGGATTTTCCGATCCTGCCCTTCCTCTTTGCGCGAGGTCAATTCCGGCCGCGACGGATCCCCCGCAGACAATCGCAATTGCACACTCCCGTCAATCAGTTTGAGCGCCTCGGCATCGGTGACCTCAAATTCAAGCTGGCCGACCGGGTCGATCCATTCCTTCAGCACTTCCAGCTTTCCATTCTTCCAGCCGGCCAGTTCCAGTCGCCCCATCGGACCCGAGACGTCCACGCGCACGTGGGCCGAGACCGGGGACAATGGCTCCAACGCCACGGGAGGATCAAACCGGAACCACGCGGTTCCGGGCTGATCGCGGTCGGCACCAACATTCTTTGAAAAGTCCCAGATTGGTGACGAAGTCAACCCGTCGGGACCGGGTCCACGCACGTTTCGAAACGACAAGAGCGGGGCCGGGATGAGATACGGCGCACCCGGTGCCGGTCGACGGATCGACAACGGAATTTGCACGACCGCCGCCCCTTTGACGCCGCGCTGCGGATCGAGTTTCAACCCCTCCACCCACGGATCGGACCAAGCCAGGAGTTGAATCGTCTCCGTTCCTCCGACCGAATCGACCGCGTTCAACAGTTTTCTTACCGTCCGCTGCCTGCGGTTCTGTTCATCGGTCAGAAATGTCGACGACAGATACTGATTCGCTGCCAAAACGTCCTTCGCCGTCGCGACAAACGTGCCATCGCCCTTCAGCGTCACCCCCAGTCGGCCATCGTCGGTGGCGATGATCGCGTCGGAGACCCCCGTCGCATCCCCCAATTGCAGATTTCCAACCAAACCATCGCCATTGAACGTCGCGTCGGCGATGATCGGTCGGCGTGTGGTGCCGGAACGTAACAGATGAATCGACCGTTGCGGCGGAGGCAGATCAAGATCAATCCACTCCCATTTGCCCAAGTCGGTCCACTCCATCCGCCGATTGGTTTCGGACATTCCCGTCATATCGGGCGTCAGACGGCCGCCGTTCTGCAGACCCAGGATCCGCTCTTTCCCTTCCGGAGAATAAACCGCCCCGTATCCCCTGGATGTGAAGTCGTGGGAACCGGGAACGGCATGCACGATCTGCACGACGGCCAGCAATGGATCGCTCGCCTGCCGGCTCTCTTTTCCCAGCCAGACCAGCCAGGCCCCCGCCGCCAGAGCCAGAATCGGCACCGACCAGCCGAGCAGTTCCAGCCGCTCGCGCTTCCATAACACCACCCCCACCACTCCCAGGCCCAGAACGAACCCCAGCAGCGTTCCCAACACCACGTTGCGGGTGGGGATTTTGTAGCCGATGTACTCGGCGGCCTGTTCCTGAACAATCTCAGCGGTCGTCGCCTCTTTGGGCCGGCGCGAGAAGAACTCCTCGGCCAGACGGGCCATCGATTCGTTGGGGTCAAACAGGCTCTCTTCCCCCGGGGGATTTCGGCGGCCGGGGCCACCCATTTGCGGCAGTCTCGGAAACTCGGCGGGGTCGACGCGCGGCCGGCCGTCCTCGGGAGGGCGCTGTTGTGGCGAAGGCGGAGCCGGAGGCGCAGGGGTGGGGGCTTCGGGAGGCAGGCCCTCCTGTCCCCAGCGGGCCGCCTTATCGTTCAGGATTTTGTTGTCCGCCGTCTCTTTGGCCGAGATCGCGTTCAGCCGAATCCACCCTTCCGATCCCAACGTCGTCACCAAAACCCGCCCCGCCCCGTACGTTTTCCAAAACGCCGCCGGCCAGCCGTTCACCGTGTACCACACTTCTTCGTCGACCGTCACCAGTCGCACCAACGGGACTGGTTTCTCGTAAAAGGTTCTGACTGTCGGGTGACCGATATTCGAACGGGCGGGAAGAATCTCGACATCCGGGAGTTCGATCCGATCGATGTATTCCCCTTTCCATTCATCGCCGAAAATGCCCGGAAGAATCTCCGGATCGAGCGAATCCAACATCAACCACAGCCGACCGCCTCCCCCGACCCATTGTCGAATCGCGGAAAGCCCCGCCTGATCTCCCAGCATTCGGCTGGAGGTGATCACGAGTTGGTCGACGGCGTTGTAGCTCTCTTGCTCGGGCGGGAGAAAATCATCGCGCTGGTCGGCGACCCGGCGACCCTGACCGAGACGCACACGACAGGCGACCACCGTGTCGTACGGCGGGTTCTTGGGATTGTCGGACTCCTTTTCGAGATCCTGAATGATCCCCGTGATCGAGCGTTCTCCCCCGGGGTTTCCCTCTCCCTGTTGCTTGTGGGTGACGAGAAAACTGCCCCCATGCCGAACTTGCGCGGTGTCTTCGCGAATCACGGCCCCGGCGCTTTCAACCACCGAGTGGTAGTTGATCACGATGTCAGTGACTTTTTCGGGGAGAAGAATCGGGTGCGAGGTGCGCATGCGGGAGCGCGGGGGCATCCAGATCTTCCGGCCATACTGCAATGATGGTTCGGTGTCAAAAAATGTGAAACAGGTGATCTCGGCCGCTTCGTCCCGGGGGTTTTGCAGGTTGATGTTCACGACGCCCCATTGGCCGGGAACGTAAACATACAACCCGCCGGGTGCGGGCAAGACATAATACTGCAGGCTGCGCTGTGGCTCCCCTTCTTTCACTTCCCCGGGCTTGGCCGCCGGGTCATCGGGGTCGGCGAGCGGTATGACGACTTCGGGGGCGCCGGTCAATGGCGTCCCCTGGGGCTGAGGCCCCTGCGCCACACCGACCGACGTCGTCACGGCGAGCAACAGACACTGGAAGAGGGCGAGAAACGCCACTCGCGACCAAACCGGTCGGTTCGAAGTCGATGGAATCAGCCACTGGTTCCGGGTCGGTCGGGTTCGAATCCGCATCGTGGTGTCGTCTCCCAAAACTGGCTCACCGGGGGCCGGCGAGCCAGACGCTTCACTTCGGGACCGGTAGGGTGAACCGGGCTACTGTACCGATCACCCCGGGTGCGTGCCACCAGCCGGGGTGGCGACTTCGCGCAGGAACCGTCGCGCCTTCATTTCAAATCGTGGCAACTCTCCCAACCCCACCTTTCGGATGTCGGCTCGAAAGTGAAACCGCCGCCGAATGGCCTCTTCGAGTTCATTCAGCAATCGATCCATCGCCACTTCCGACAGGTCGGCCTGCGGTTCAATCTCGATCGCGATCTGCTGCATCGCCCGCTCTTCGCGCAACCGGATCCGAAACTCGGCGACCCCCGGCAGCGAGCGAATCACATCTTCCAGTGCCGAGGGATAGAAGTTGTTTCCCCGGATGGTGAGCATCTCGTCCACACGGCCCAGAATTCCACCGGGCAAACGCAAACAGGCGTTCGATTCACCCGTGGGGAGTTCATTGCGAACTCGATCACCGGTGCGATACCGCACGAGGGGACTTCCCAGTCTCCCCAGCGTCGTCACCACCAGCTCCCCCTCAGAACCCGGCGGAACAGCCGCCCCGCTCTGGGGATCGATCACCTCCGCGATGCACTCGGTTTCCAGGACTGTGAGGGAGCCAGTCGATCCTGAGCATTCGATCGCCAACGGTCCCAATTCGGTCATTCCCCAGTGATCGATCACCGTCGCGCCCCAGTCGCGTTCGATCTGAGTGCGAGTCGCCGGGATGTTTCCCCCGGGTTCCCCTGCGACCAGCAGCGCGCGGACTGCGGATTGGGGCAGGTCGATTCCCTTGGATTTGGCGACCTCCGCCAATCGTAGCGCATAGGTCGGCGTACAACAGACAATCGTCGCTTCATTTTCGAGGAGTGATGTCAGTCGGGCTTCACTGCTCATGCCGCCGGCGGCGATGCACAGGTTGCCCAGGCGATTCGCTCCTTCAAAGCCAGCCCAGAAGCCTAAAAATGGTCCGAAGGAAAAGGGGAAAAACAGGCGATCGTCCGGGCGCAGTCCCATCCACCCAAACAGTTGTCGCCAGCATCCCAAGACCCAGTTCCAGCTTTCGGGGGTGTCCAGCCATCGCATCGGCTGTCCGGTCGTCCCCGAAGTCTGGTGCAGTCGACTGTAGGCACTGCGGGGGTAGGTGAGGTTGGTGCCATAGGGGGGGTGAGCAAGCTGGTCGGCGAGAATCTCGGCCTTCGTTGTGAAGGGAATGCGGTAAAGGTCCGCAAGAGATCGGATGGAGGCAGGCGAAATTCCCGCTCGTGTCAGCTTTTGATTCAAGAAACGGTTCTGCGTTCCCACCTCCGCGATCAACCGCGCAAGCCGTTCGGACTGACGGGCTTCGATGGCTTCGCGTGTGTCGCACGGCGGAATGTCGGTCGGTCGATCGGAACGGAGCATCTCACAGACCGAGAGCGGGCGCGGGGCAGAAGTTCGGACGGAGTGGGGCTGGATTGTCTACGTCCGAGGTGCGGCGGGGATTCAATCTCGTGATTCGCGTTCACCAACGGCCAATCACTGCGCCGCCGTCGTCTTCATCGACTGCAATCGCCACAGCAGCTTTTCCGACCGCAGAAAAATCGCTTTATCCGCGATCGCGTACGATGCGAACGTTTGTTCGCCCACGTTGCTGCGGGCGATTTCCCGATATTCCGCACCCGGCTCGATGACAATGGTCTCCCCCTGTTCGCTCTGGATGTAGATCCGTCCGTCCGCGAACGTTGGGGAAGCCCAGTAGGCACCCCCCAATCGTTGTGTCCAGCGCACGTCGCCGCTCTTCGCGTCGCAACAGGTCAGAATGCCGTCGTCGCTGACCAGGTAGAGATCGTCACCCACAACCAGTGGCGAGGGATCCAGCGGAACTTTTTTTGTCAGTTTCCATGCCACATGTGTTTCGGTCACGTCCCCCTTCGCGCCCGGCACCCGAATCGCCAGCAGCACCGGCGTGTTGAACCCGGTGCAGACATAAACCATGTCATGCCCGAACACGGGTCGGGGGACGACTGAGTAGCCCCCTTTGTACCGAACCCGCCAGATCTCTTCGCCCGTCGTGGGAGACAGCCCAAACACCGCGTCGGAACCCGAACTGATCAACTGGGTCTCGCCATCGACCTTCACCAACAGAGGCGTGCAGAACGAAAAACCGCGGTCCGGTTCCAAACCCCGGTCGCGCTTCCAGCGGATCTTTCCCGTCGGGCACTCAAGCGCCACGGCAAATTGCGTGTCGGCACCATCGCAATTGAGAATCAACAGGTCTTCGAACAGGACGGGGGAACCGCCGTTGCCGTGGACCGGAGCGTACTTCAATTCGTTCGTCTTCCAGACGACCGTTCCGTCCCGTTCCAGGCAGGCGGTGCCATCGGTCCCGAAATGGACGTAAATCCGCTTGCCGTCACAGATGGGGCTGGAACTGGCGTGGCTGTTTTTCCCATGCACGCGTCGGCCGGCGGCCATTTGAAACAGTTCGATGTCCCAGTCGATCTTGCCGGTCTTCGCGTCGAGGGAGAGCGCCCGCAATGACTGTGCTGGCAGTTCGTCCTCGCCCGTCGGCACCGCCGTCGTGAGGAACACCTTCCCACCGACAATCACGGGGGACGACCACCCTTTCCCCGGGATCGGCTCTTTCCAAACGACGTTTTCACCCTCCGACCACTTGGTCGGGAGTCCACTCGCGAGCGAGTGCCCCAATCCGCCCGGGCCACGAAACTCCAGCCAGTCCTCGGCGAACGCGGAACGTGTCGACACCAACGTGGCGGCCAGGCACAACAGGGTCACAAGGGAACGCATGGTGAGGAAATTCCTGGTGGAGTCTCGGTTGCTTTCGATTTCGCCAGCAGTGCGTCCGCGACGGTGTTCCGCCGCGATCCCGCGCCGCCGGCCCTCTTGTTCACAGTACTGCGGGATCAGCCCGCGTCGTCGACTGCGACAATTTCCATCTTCCGCAACCCTTTGGGCAACGGAACGTCGACCTGGTCCCCCGGTTTCTTTCCCAGCATCGCTTTCGCCAGCGGGCTGCTGGTCAGAATCTTCATGATGTCGCCGCTGTAGTCTTCTTCGCCCGCTCCACAGAACTGGTACTTGTCTTCCATGCCATTCGTCAGGTCGCGAACGGTCACCACCGACCCAAAGACAGCGACCCCCTTGGGAAGATCTTTCGGATCGACGATATACGACGCGGTCAGTTTGGCTTTCAGACGATTGATTCGCGCCTGCAACAGCCCCTGCGCTTCGCGCTGGCCGTGGTACTCGGCGTTTTCGCTGAGATCCCCTTCGGCTCGCGCTTCGCCGATCTTCTCCGCAATCTTCGGCATTTCCTCGTCTTCGAGGATTCGGATTTCCTCGCGAAGCTTGTCAAAGCCCTCGCGCGTCGTCGGGATCCGCTCCATGGCCTGTTACCTCCACGCGTGAACGAGTCACCTCGGCCTGCGGGTGACGCGTTCGTACTGGTCACGAAATAAAACGACTGGCGGAGCGAATTCGCGGCGATCCTTCAAGAGACGCTCTCTCAACGGTTCGCCGACCGATCCTCCCGCCAGCCACACAGACTGCATTATGCCCGGCACACCGCCCCAGTGAAAGGCTGCCTCGGAAAGTGGCGGGGAACAACGGCAAATCAAGGGTGTACTCTCTTGATTTCCCTGGGAAATGGGCTGGGATTTGGTTTTCTAGGCATGTCGGCGCGAGCGACACCGAACCCGAGCCGCTCCCGTCTGGAAGGGGCAAACGGTTACCGCTTCCTGACGGGAGCGGCTCTGCGTAATCAGGTGGTCGTGCGTGGAGTTTATCAGTGGGGAGCGAGGTTCTCTTGCCCCCAATGCCCCGAAAGGCTAAACGACAGGTTGGATCCTCCCACACCGCGCATGGAACGAGCGTACAAGGGGCAAACCCCTGCCGACTCGCGTTCCGCGAGTTTCCCTCGTTTTCGCCCAACATCCCTCCCCACGCAGGCCCCATGTCGCTGATCCTTCAGGAGATCCGGAAGAGTTACCGCGAACCCGGCGGCACGGTTCTTCCCATCCTCAACATCCGCCGGTTTGAACTGGCTTCGGGTGAACAAATGGCGCTGCTGGGGCCGTCGGGCGGGGGGAAAACCACACTCCTGAACGTGATCGCCGGCATCACTACCCCCGATTCTGGTTCCGTGGTGATTGACGGCGTCGACATCGCCAAACTCCACGAAGTGGGACGTGACCGCTTCCGCTCCAAGAAAATTGGGTTTGTCTTTCAGACGTTCAACCTCCTCGCGGCGTTCACCGCGCTGGAAAACGTATTGGTCGGCATGAGCTTCGCCGGCCTGGGAGGGAACAAAAAGCGGGCTGAAGAGTTGCTGAAGCATGTCGGCCTGGGGCACCGCCTGCATCATCGCCCGGCACAGATGTCGGTCGGGGAACAACAACGGGTCGCGGTCGCCCGGGCGCTGGCAAATCAACCGAGCCTGGTACTCGCCGACGAACCGACGGCCAACGTCGATCCCGCGAATCAACAGACAATTCTCGATCTCATCCGCGCGAATTGCCGCGAGCGGGGGGTGTCGCTGCTGGTCGTGACGCACTCGCTGGAGGCGGCGGGCCAATTCGATCGCGTCGACAAACTGAGCGAATTCAACCACCCGAGGGCCGCCTGATGAACCTGTTCACAATCGCCTGGAAGAGCATCAAACAGCGGGCACTCGCCTCCTCGTTGACCGCGTTGTCGGTCGCGCTGGGGGTGGCGCTGATGGTGATGGTGCTGGTGATTAACGGCACCGTCACCCGGATGTTCAGCCAGAGCGCGACCGGATACCACCTGATCGTGGGGGCGAAAGGGAGCCCGATGCAGCTTGTGCTGAACACGATTTACTTCATGGACAAACCGATCGAAAACCTGCCGTACAAGTACTACGAAACACTCAAGAAAAACTCGGCGGTGCTGCACGCGATCCCCTTCAATCTGGGAGACACCACGCAGGACGGACGATTCCGCATCGTGGGGACAATTCCCGAATACTTCGAAGTCGAGTACATCCCCGGCAAGCATTTTGAGTTTCGCGACGGGAAAGCCCTTTCGGACGGGTTCGAAGCGGTGATTGGGGCGCGCGTCGCCCGGGCGTATGGCTGGAAAATCGGCAGCGAATTCCCGATTGCCCACGGGGGGAATCTGGACGACATCCACGCCGAGAAGTTTAAGGTGGTCGGAATTCTCGCCCCCACGGGGACACCCAATGACCGGGCAGTCTTCATTCACTTTGACGGCTTTTATTCGATCGCGGGTCATGAAAAGCCTCTCGACGAGGCGCGGGCCCAGGACGCTGCCCTGAACTCCGGTGATGCCCCTATCATTCTGCCCAATCCCAAGCCGATCGAAGGCGGAGGGGTAGGAACAGTTCGGGCCGCAACCGATGTGCCCAAAGAGGCCGCACCCAAGCCAGCCGCCGGTCCCAGAAAGATCGCCAGCGAGCAAAAAGAAGTCACAGCGATCCTCCTGCAAATGAAGTCGGACACGCTGGCGTATCTGTACGCCCCGCGGATCAACAAAGCTCCCGTCGCACAGGCGGCGAATCCAATCGCGCAGATCGACCGACTGTTGCGAGATCTGGTCGGCAGCGTGCGCACCATGCTGCTGGTGCTGACGGGGCTGATCATTATCGTGTCGGGGATCAGCATTTTCGTCAGCATTTACAATTCGATGGCCGACCGTCGACGGGAAATCGCCATCATGCGGGCCCTCGGTGCCCGGCGGAATACGGTCTTCTCGATCATCGTCGCCGAGGCGGTGCTGCTGTGCATGATCGGCTGGCTGGTGGGGACGCTACTGGGCCACGCGCTGGTGTTTGTCGCCGCCCCGATTGTGGAAGCCCGCAGTGACGTTCTGATCGATCCGTGGAGTTTCGAAGCGGGAGAAATCTGGTACATTCTCCCCGGCATCCTGCTCCTCTCGATCGTCGTCGGTCTGATTCCCGGATTCACAGCCTATCGGGTCGATGTTGCGCGGGGTCTTCAGGAATAGAGTTCACGTTTGAAGTCCGGCACGCCGTCGGTACGAAACGCTATCGACGGTGTCGGGTAGCCGTGTACAATGGGTGGAACCTTGGAAAACCTGTGCGATGCCAACGGTGGTCGTGACGCTGCGGGCTCCTGGGGGGGAGGCGTTGAGATGAGTTCCGCTAGTCTGGTCACAGAAGTTTATTACCCGGAATCGGACGGGCAACCGATGGCAGAGAGTGACTGTCACCGTATTTGGATGACGCGGATTATTGACATCTTGATGGAGCGGTACCGGGGCGAGCCGGTCTATGTGTCGGGCAACATGTTGATGTACTACGTCGAGGGGGATTCCAAGAAGAGTGTGGCTCCGGACGCGTTCGTCGTGAAGGAGACCACGACTCAGTGGCGAAACATCTACAAGGTGTGGGCTGAGGGGAAACCGCCGCAGGTGGTGTTTGAAACCACGTCGGACACGACCCGCGATAACGACTTGAAAATCAAGCCGGCGATCTACCGGTCGATGGGTGTCGCGGAGTACTTTCTGTACGACCCGACCGCCGACTACCTCGATCCACCGTTGCAGGGGTTTCGCCTGACTCCGAATGGCTATGTTCCCATGAAGCCGAATGCGGCGGGCCGGCTGGAGAGCGAGCAACTCGATTTGTGGCTGGAACTCGATGCCCGTGAACTGGTGTTTCGAGATCGACACAGCGGAAGGATCCTCGAGACCGGCGTCGAGGCTGCGAAACGGGTGGCGGATCAGCAACGCCGAGCGAAGGAACGGGAGCGGGCTGCCAAGGAGTTCGAACGAGCGGAGAAAGAGCGGGAACGGGCGGAGAAGGATATCGAGCGTCGTGCGAACGCCGCACTGGCGGAGCGCGTGAGACTTCTCGAAGAGCAACTGATTCGATTGAGTGCGTCCCCGGACCGGCGGTCGCCCCCTCCCGCGACCTGAGATGGGACCGATTCTCATGGTTTCAAGCGACGCAATGCCGCCGATTTTCCGGCCGACCCAGTGCCAGCGAGAGCGTTTAACTCGCCCGCACGGTCGCGGCACGCGGACCGTTGATCGGTTCGGCGTCGTCAATCTGGCACGTGGCGATCTCTCCCAACTCCTCATCCTCGGGCAATGTGAGTTCCGCGCCGGGCGCGAATCGCAAGACCAATAGAGCCCCCGCCCGGGCGAAGGACGAGACCGCGAACAGAAACAGATATGCCTCCCGGCACTGTCCCAGGGTCTTCAACACACAACCACCAATGATGGCGCCAATAACCAGCGCCACCGAGTTCGCCAGGTTGAACATCGTGAGAATGCTGGTCCGTTCTTCGCGTCGGACCGTCTCGAAAAAGAGTAGAAACATGGCGAGTTCGTAGGCGGCCCAGACCGCGCCAGCGAGAAACTGCACGCCAGCGAGCATCCAGAAATTGTCGGCGTAGAGCCACAATCCCGAGACGGGCATGATCCCGATTCCTCCGATCCACAGCAGTCGGCGGGCACCAAACACCGCCGCCAGTCGACCGCACGCGGGCAATGCCAGAATCTTCGCCACGAACGAAGTCGCCAACAGCGCGACAAAGTGCAGGTACGAGATCTTCAACTGGCCCAGCATGAACGGCGAAAAATACGGTCCCGAAATCTGGACCGCGATCTGCACCGCGAGGAAGTACAGCAGCAATCGCTCGCTGCCACCCGCCCGGATTCGTCCGACCAACTCGCCGATCGAAACCTGCAACTGTCGGCCGTGCATGTTGACTGTCTCGGTCTGTCGCGACAGGAATCGGGCGGAAATCAGTCGGCAGACGGCGGCGACAGTGAAAATGGCGGCGAACAACAGCAGGAGGTTGCCATTCTGCTTGCCATATTGAAGGGAAAGCCCCCCCACCAGGAATCCTAACAACACGCCAGCCTGCCCCAGTCGGGTTCGCATGGCGAAAAACGGCGCACGCACCCGGAACGGAACCACGGTTTCCATCCAGGTATTCCAGGCAGGCCCCGCCCCCAATCCGCCACCCCAATACAGGGAGACAGCGGCGAAGACCCCCCAGACCGGCATTGCTCCGTAGAGCGCACCAATGATCAGAGGAATAAAGCTGGAACCTTGCAAGGCGACGCAAATCACGCACCACATGCGATTCGAGCCAAGCTGGCGAACCGCAAACGGGGAGATGAGTTGCAGGAACGCGCCAATCAGCAGAGGCACCGACGCGATCAGCCCCGAGACGATTTCTCCCATTCCCAACGCCAAAGCGAATGCGGGAAAATAGGTCTCCCCGATTCCCACCATTATGCTGAACGCGGCACCGTCGGCGACACTGTTGCGCAAGTTGCGACGCAGCGTGCGACGTCGGCCGTGACGCTTCGGACGGAGTGTTCGGAGGGGAGGGGACGGAATGGAAGGTGTCGTACTGGACGGGTGCCCAGACGGTGAGTCGCCATGACCCGTTGCGGGTGCATGGGAGACGCGAGTGTTCATGGAGTCAACGCAAGAGAGGGGGGATCACAGAACGTGATCTCAGTGGGGCGAGGCAAGGATTCTACCATAGACTTCCAATCGGGGGAAGAGGTTCATTCAGATCAGTGAACGACTGCTTCGCCAGCAGCGGGGGCGTGGATATACTCCTCCCCTGTCCGGTTGAAGACCGAACTCCGTCGCGTCGCCGCATTTGTCTGGTTTTGTTTCGTTGGTCCCGCTGGGTCGCCGCTCATGTCAAATCCCACCGCTTCAAATCTTTGTCACCTGCCGTTGTGTGTGGTGATCGCTTCGCTGCTCTCGGTCACGTCCCTCCTCGGAACCCGGGCGACAGGAGAGCCGTTGCAGAATCGGGAGACCGAACTCAGCAACGGAACAGTGGTCACCCCCAAAGACACCCCGGTCGTCCAACTCTTCGATGGCAAATCGCTGGAGGGTTGGGAGGGGGATCTGGAGTTGTGGAAAGTCGTCGATGGCTGCATCGTCGGCGATTCCCCGGGCATCAAGCACAACCAGTTTCTGGCGACCCGTCAGACGTTCTCGAATTTCGAACTCAAGCTGGAATTCCGCCTCAAAGACGGCAAAGGGAATACGGGCGTTCAGTTTCGTTCGAAACGCGTTCCCGACAGCACCGAGGTTTCGGGTTATCAGGCCGACATTGGCGAGAAGTACTGGGGCTGCCTCTATGACGAGAGCCGGCGGAACAAAGTGCTGGTCCAGGCGGCCGACGAACTGGAACCCGTCCTCAAAAAGGAAGGGTGGAACACCTACACAATTCGCGCCGCAGGCGATCACATCACCCTCTCCATCAACGGCGTGACCTCGGTGGACTACGTCGAGAAAGACAAAGACATCGCTCGCGAAGGGATCATCGCGCTGCAAGTCCATAGCGGCCCCCCGCTCAAAATCGAATTCCGGAACATTCGGATCCGGGAACTTCCGGAAGACGCGAAATAGTCCTGCGCTGGCGAATCTCGAATGGAAGGGAGGAGTTGCAACCCGGTTCACGATCGGGGAATCTCTGACCTCCTTGCACCTGCTCCTGTCTCTGTCTCACAGATCGAACTCGACCCCACACACATGTTGCACCTGGTCATCATGGCTGGCGGAAGCGGCACCCGCTTCTGGCCGGAAAGCCGCCGCGCCCGCCCCAAGCAATTCCTCACGCTGGCGGGGGAGACCTCTCTGATTCAGCAGGCGGCGCACCGTTGTCGGCCGTTGATTCCCGACGAGCGCACCTGGGTCGTCACCGGCTCAGCCCACGCCGCCGAGACCCGCAAGCAGTTGGCCGAGCTTCCTGAATCGCAGGTTCTCTTGGAGCCGTGCGGACGAAACACCGCCCCGTGTATCGCCCTGGCGGCATTCGCCGTCACTCAAGCCGACCCCAACGCGACAATTCTGGTCACCCCCGCCGACCATCTCATTCGTCCCGAACCCGCGTTTCGGGAAAAGATCGCCGAGGCGCAATCGCTGTTAGGTGACCATCCCAACGCGAGCGTACTGATCGGCATCACCCCGACCTACGCCGCCACCGGCTACGGTTACATCGAACGGGGCGCTGCGGCCGGAGGGGCGTTTCATGTCGACCGCTTCCGCGAGAAACCTGTTCGCGAAACAGCCGAAGAGTTCCTGCGGACCGGGCGCTTCTACTGGAATTCGGGGATCTTCGTATGGCGGGCGGCGCGCGTGTTGGAACTGCTCAAGCAATACCAGCCGGCGATCGTGGCGGGACTGGACCGACTGAAGCCGGCCTGGGGGACACCCGACTGGACGCGGGCGCTCGCCGAGGAGTTTCCCAAAATGCCGTCGATCTCGATCGACTACGCAGTACTGGAACCCGTCGCGGCGGCCGGTACTGAGGGAGGAGGCGTGTATGTTCTCCCCTCCAATTTCGAATGGGACGACGTCGGAAGCTGGCAGTCGCTCCCTGCAGTTCTGGGAAAGGACGAACAGGGGAACACCTCGGTCGGCCCGACGTGCGCGCTGCATAGCACCGGGTGTGTCATTCGCACGACAGACGATCATCTGGTGGCGACCATCGGGCTCCGCGATTGCGTGGTGGTTCACACCCCCGACGCCACACTGGTCGCGCCCCGCGACGATGAAAATGCGTTGCGCGAACTTGTGGCCACGCTCGAGAAACGGGGGCTCGCGCACTATCTGTAATTTGTGTCCCTGGTTCCGGCCAACCTCAACTCCGGCCTTCCCCGATTTCGACCGGAACCCGGCGATGCGCTTAGGGAAGCCGCGGAGCGTCTTCAAGACATGGATTTTTCTGACCGGCGTATTTCCCAAATCGCATGACAGGTAACGCTCCCATGGATCTTCCGGGCGTCGGGCGACTGATCGGCCTCGACTTCGGGACCCGTCGGTTTGGGGTCGCGGTCTCGAACTACGATCAGACCATCGCTTCGCCGGTCGCGAATTGGGAACGCAAAGATCTGGCACAGGACGCCCGATTCCTGACGAAACAAGTCGCCGAGTTTCGGGCGGTCGGGCTGGTGGTGGGACTTCCCGTCCACATGAGTGGGGACGAAGGGGAGAAGGCCCAGGAAGCGCGGGCGTTTGGCACCTGGGCATCGACAGCCTGCGGGTTACCAGTCGCCTATCACGACGAGCGTTTTTCCACCCTGTTCGCCGACGAAGAACTGCGGGCGGCGGGACTCAGTCACAAGCAGCGCCAAGCCCGCCGCGACATGCTGGCGGCGCAGTTCTTCCTGCAGTCGTTTCTCGACGCCCGCCGTGGCACGTGAGGTGTCGGTTGTAAAGAGGGGGGTGTGGGAGGTGGTGCGCTGTTTGTCGACGCCTCCGGAGGAGACGCGAACAACCAGGGCACGTCAGGTATCGCGGTCAATTCAGAGGTCGCGGGGACAACGGCGGCGGCGGGCCTTGCAATCGCAGGCGCGGAACGGGGATCCTGCCAGTCGGCGATCTCCCACTGGATTCCACTCTCGGACACTGAGAATGCCAGCGAGGGGGGACGCTGGCACAGTTTATGACAAATGAGATCGAAGCGATCGGGATGTGTGGGACTCTGATCAATATGCCACAGCGCGCCGGCCGATTCGACCAGCATGGAGCTGCCGAACGCTTTCGCCAGTGTGACCTTCCCGGCCGACAATCGCGCGGGCAGAACCGTGAGCGGTGTCACCAGCAGGATCGCCATGTGACGTTCGAACGCCAGACGGTTGAGCTGATCGAACAGCGTGCGCAACTCCGGCTCGCGCCATTTCGCAACCTGCCGGGGAAGGGCTTCGATCACCAGGAGCGCGACCGGTTCGTGTTCCGGCGAACGAGGAATGGACCCGAAAGCGGGGGGCAGGTTTCCCGCGATCAGCCACTGGCGCAACAACGGGAAATCGGCCGGCAGGTTGAACGGTCGCTCACACGGATTCCCATCCGGACCGGCGGGTTCGACAACGCCACTGGTCAGGTGCAACGGATCGAGCCGACCGCCAGCCAGCGCGACCAGCCGACCAAAGTCGCGCCGCGGGTCGCCTCCCGCGGTCACGACGGCGACCTTCTGCTCGAATTGCCTGCGATACAGGCCGGTCGGCGGGCCAAGACCTGGAAACCTGGTACCCGCAGTGACCCGGGCGACAAGGTCAGCAACCAGCCCCGAGAAATCACCTCCCGAGGGGATTCCCAGCACCGTGAATCTTCCTCGTGGAAGCCACCGTTGCCAGATCCAGTCGGGTTCCAGGAGCGACTCTTCGTCAATACTCCAGTCCCGGACCTGAATCTGTTCAACTGTCGTCTGTGTCGCTTCAGAAGCCGGCGACCGCCGTTTCTCGCGACCGGGTCCACCCCGGTCAGATGTGTGAATCACCCGTGAATTCATAGGACACCGCGTTCGAATCCTCTTGGAGCTGCGCCGGTGAAGTACTCATACGTTTCAGTATACGCGTGTATTTTTTAGGATTCAAGTGTGAAGTGAACTTTTTTTCATTTATCCCGAGGACTCCCGGACCAACTGCCGCAGATTCGCCATGACGACCGGCTGCGGACAACTCCACACCAAAAAGAACATCGCTTCGCGCACCGCGCGCTCGGCGTAACTGCCTGCGACAAAGCCCGCCCCTTTGGTCGCCGCCAGCAAGACTTGGGTGGCCCGCAAGACCAGCGAATTCGCACGGGCCCGTAATGATTCGTTGGTCCCTCCCGGGGTTCCACAGGCGTCGCCACTTGAGGCGTCCAGGAGTTCCCGTTCCAGAACGATTGCTTCCTGACGTAGCGCAGTCGCGAATTCCCCCAGCTCGGCACGACGCCCCGCGTGTTCGTCCAACGCGTCAATCGCCCCCAACGCGTGGCCGAGCGCCAGTGCCGATGTCGATAGCGATCCGGTGCTGACGTTGGGTCCCTGCCGCATCACGTTTTCGGTCGGCGGTTGAACCACGTCACTGGAGCGGGCGACCACCCGATCGAGAATCACCGCGGAAGTTTGTGAAGCCGAGAGTGCCAGCAGTCGAACGGGAGCGGCGACGGTGACGCCCGGCGAACTCGTTTCAACGGCAGCCAGAATTTGTCGACCGTCGGGAAGTGTGCCCCCCGTCACAATGAACTCAGCCTGTGGCGCTCCAGTGACCCACGGTACCTCCCCCGAGAGTTCGAATCCTGCGTCAGTCGGAATTGCCCGCACCGCTGGCACGCCAAGATGTTGGCGTGAGGTTGTGAGATGGGAAATCCCGACCGTCGCGAAGATCTCGTTGCCTGCCAGTCTCGGGAGCAGGCGTTGCCTCAGTTCGGCGTTGGGCGAATTGGCGATTCGCTGGCAAGCGCCATTCCGTTGGGTGAGGATGAATGCCGTTGTAAGACACGCCCGGGAGAGGGCAATGTAGCCCCCGAGCATCTCGCGGGAACTGACCTCAATACCGCCCAGCTCCGCCGGCAGTCCCCAGCGCAACACTCCCGCCTGAGCCAACGCATCGAACTGTCGGATCGGCCAGGCGTTCTCATCGGTAGCGCCGGCCGCCACTTCTTTCAGGCGGTCGGCGACCGGTTGAATCTCGCGTTGCGCGGTGGCGTCAGCCGATGTCATTCGTCCGACAGATTGTCCTTCACGAACTTCGAGGCGGCCGTCCCCACAAACCGCAACAGTCCCGTGTCAAACTTGACCGCGACATGCGCTTTGCCCTCAGAGTCCCCCAGCGAAAACTCAATGAGGTCGTCGTCCTTGGTGAACGCCTTGGAAGCGATCTTTTGCAGATCCATGTCGCCCATCAACGTCGAAACCTGTTCGAGAGGAGACTTCGACGTGTCGCGTTGCGCTTTGGGAAGCGCGGTCTTCTTCTCACCCTTGCCCGGGGCGGCTTTCGGAGCCGGGGCGGCCTTCGCTTTCACCGGCAGCGGATTCCGCTTGCGGTAACTGTCGATGAACTGTGTCAGCGGGCCCATCCGCAGCGAAACCACCAGCGGGGGGACGGCGTCGGTCGGCGCACCCGCCGCCTCGCCAATCGCCCCCTTCAACCGGGGCAATACTCCATCCCCCGATGCGTACCACAGCACGCCATTCCCCAGCCCGATGTAGATCGAGCCGTCGGCCGCGATGATCTCGGCCAGATTCGCCTGAACGCCGGGTGAAACAATCTTGTGGATCTCCACCTCTCCCACTTTGTCGACGTTGAGTTCGACCGTGATTGGACCAGCGGCCGCCTTGATCTTCTCCAGGAGCTTCAGGTACTTCGCGGTGTCGGGAATCTTGAGCGCGCCCAGCGTGTCGAAGTGGCCATTGCCGGTCCCCCAAGATCGCAGGCAGCCGGTCAATTCCCCTTGTTCCGCCACGTCGGCCATCGCTTCAAACAGAATCGCCAGCGAATCCTTGTCGGCGGTCTTTTGAGCCGCCTCTTTTTTCGCGTCAGAATCAATCAGTTGCTCGACGTGGTTTTTCACCAGTTTCGCCAGTTCGGCGGCATGCTCCTTGCGCAGCGGGTCGAGGGTCAGCTTCGACGTCATGCTGATCGCCGCCCCCTGCGACGACACGAGCGCGTAGGCCGACGGCTCGTTTTTGACCAGTTCCGCGCTCGCCGCCAGCGGGGTGTTGGGAAGTGCCGCCAGCAGAATGTCCAGTGCGCCTGTCTTCTTCTCGTTGTCGAGCCGCCACAGAAAATCAATGCTCGAACTCTCGGCGTAGAACCGTTCCAGCTCGGCGACCACCTGCTTGAAGGAACCGTCACGCAGATCAAACGCGGTTTGGGCCTCTCCTTCTTTCTTCTTGGCAGCTCCCAGCAGTTCCTTCCGGATTTTGTCGAACGCCTTCAGGCGATCTTCAGGCTTTTGGGATTTCCCGTCGATCGAAATCGCCAAGTCCACCCCCTCGGGCTGGGAATTAGCGAGCGGTCCTTTGAGTGCCCGCACGTCGGCGAGTTCTTTACCAATATGGACCACATCGGCTTCACGACGGGAAAAGCCATCGAAACCGCTGAACATCAGTTTTTCGGTCGGCTGCAACCTCAGGGAAACGGTCTTCGTTCGAATCGCGGCCGGCACCAGACGAATCATCGCGGGGGAAGGAGGCGGGTTCATCTTCAAGTCGAGATCCCACAGATTTTCCAGCAATTTCTGGTACTGCGGATCGGCCTTGGCGGCCCCTGGCAAACCTTTCACCGGGAGCGACATCGTCATATTCAGCCCGGAAGCCGACGACATCATCCGAACCCCCAGTGGTTTGTCCTTCTGGATCCCCACGATAAAGACGTCGAGCGTCTCGGTGAGCGTGGTGTAGCCCTTGGGATCCTCGGCCAGATCGAAAGGAACCTTGAGATCGCTGTAGAAATTCTCCAGGCTGGGGAGCACGACCGTGATCGTGTTGATTCCCGCCGGCGCAGCGGCGGGCGGCTGGGCGAACGCGGCTGTCGACAAAAACGCGACCACGAACGCGGTCAGAGTGATGCTCCGTCTCACGAAATCGACTCCTTCAATCAAATCTGTTGCGGCAACAGCGGGGCTCCCCCCGAATCGGCGTTCCCAGTTTAACGGGTGGCGGGAAATGGGGAAAGGCGTGTTGACTCGTGGATTGAATTCCACGCTACGGGGCGTAGCGTGAGTTTTATATTCCGCACGGCGTCGAATCAGACGATTCGCGCCCCCAGACCCCAAGGCGGATGGGGCCGTCGCCATCACCAGCCGCCATCAGGCTTGCCGAAGGCCCCGTCCGAATCAGGTGCAATGTCACGATTTCGTCCCGCACTCAAAGTTCAATCGACGGGCCGCGGACCCCCTGAATGGTTGTGTGTAATTCGGCACCGACCTGAAACTCCTCCAAAATCGCCCGCGCCACGTCGGCGGCCAACTCGGTCCGATTGCACTCCTGGCTGACGTGAAGCTGAACCACGTGTTTTAGCCGGTCGGGCCGGGAGTGATGGATACATTCTTTCAGCAGCCGGGCTCCCTGATGGTTCGAGAGGTGTCCCTGGTCTCCCAGCACCCGCGCGACCAACCAGGGAGGGCGTTTGCTCCCCTTTTGCAGGTCCAGATCGTGATTGAACTCCAACGCCAGTACATCGACATTCGCAAACGCGGGAGCGAGTCCCCGATCCCAGGATCCCAGGTCGGCGGCATAAGCGATTGCCCATTCTCCCCGTTGAGCCCCCGTCGTCCCTTCCAGACGAAATCCAAACGTCGGCCCCCCATCGTGCGGCACAGTATGCGGTGTGCAATTGACCCCCGGGATCGGCGAAAACCGTCGACTTGCTTCGAAGTACCGAACCAATCCCCCCAGCGCCAGTGGGACAAAGGCCGGCCCGTTCAACTGCAAGGTGGCACGATGCCCGGAATGACAAAACAGCGGAATCCGACGGGCCAGCAACTCTTCCAGAACGCCCGGATGCCAGTGGTCGGAATGTGTATGCGTCAGCAAAAGAGCGTGGATCCCCGACCAGTCAACTCCCACATCCGCCAACAGTCCGGTCAGTTTCGAAGGGGAAAGTCCCGCGTCCAGTAATAATCGCCGACCGTCAAGATCCAGCAGACTGGCGTTGCCACTCGATCCGCTGGCGAGCACTTCCCATCGTACGGGCATGAATTGGTTCTTAGAAAATCGAGGAACGACCAGTATTTTGCTGGCGGACGGTGTTGACGGGCGATGCGAAATGGAGAGTCACTTGGGCGCAGTTGATGGCGCGACAAGGGCTCCGCAGTGCGGGCCTGTGACCTCAGTTCGCCCCGCATTCTACAACGACTTTTCAAACACGAGCATTCCGCCTACTTTCCCGACTGTGGCGTGGAGGGAATGGCGTGTCCACGTTGGTTTTACAAGGGCGTGACAAAGAAGGGCCTGCCGACCGACGTCTAACGTGCAGACCTGTCCACGAGTACCACACAAACGAAAGAGAGAGACGTCATGAATCGCATCGCAATCTTCGCCGCGGCGCTGTTGCTGGCCACCCGAGGGTCTCAGGAGGCGTTCGGTTTGGGAGGGGAACATCCCCGGCAGATGCTGGAGTCCCAGGGGGCAAGCTGCGTCCACGGCTACTTCATCAATGAATCGGATGTCTTCTACCACACGGGGAATGCGGACGAATTCAACAAATTCGCGGCGGAGCTGGTGAAGCGACACGGGCACAAGGTGCAGATTGTGGTGCATTCAGGAGCCGGTCGGGCGAAATCACCCTGGGACAAAACGGATCGCGAGAGACCAGCCGACTGGTCCGTGACGACGGGACCAGCCGCGCGGGTGTTCGGAGAACGGCTCGATCCCCGCCGCGTGCGGATTGATCTCTGGCTTCACGGACGGGTGAAAAAGGAGGAGGTCAAGTTCCCACCGGACGCCGAGGTGATCTCGATGGACCGCCCCGGATTCGCGAATGCAACTGGCGCACCTGCGAAATAGGATTCCGGAACCAAACGTTCCTGCCTCCGCTGCGATTACGGGACTGGAAAGTAGCTGTAGCCTTCTGACTGCCGGTTGATCACCACTGTCAGTGCGGCTGCGGCGATCGGAATTCCCTCGGCGACCTCC
Organism: Planctomicrobium piriforme; assembly: GCA_945860955.1. GTDB lineage: Bacteria > Planctomycetota > Planctomycetia > Planctomycetales > Planctomycetaceae > UBA10511. The sequence continues at coordinate 11,728 of CAMATH010000033.1, read as the reverse complement.
GCATCAGCGAATCCCTTGTAGCTGAGCGCCTGGCCGCAAACGAACACGTCCACCCCCGCCTGTTGCAGTTCGCGAATCAACGGCAGATTCGGATTCTCATCCGCTCCACACCGCGATTTGTAGGCGGCGTCGTTCAAAACCGCTTTCGTCGCATCTCCATGGAGTACGATGGCGATCTTGACATCTTGGGCTTTCAGGCCCGCGACTCCGTACAGATTCAAGAGTCGCGCCGCCCGTTCGAGTCCTTTGTTGACGTCGGTCGGTTTGGAATCGGCCGTCGTGTCGAAGACAACCCGAGCCCCCGATCGCGGCTGTTCGACCGCGTTCGGCCGGTGCAGCACCCCACCGTTTTTGGGAATGATCGGGAATTCAAGTTTCGGTTTTGCGGGCTTTTCGAAGGCAACGAAGTAGTTTTCCTTCAGCAGTTCTTTGTCTTCCGCGGTCTTTTGGAATCCCGATTCCACGATCTCCGCCTCAACAACCTCCTGGCCGGCGCGCACATGATTCAGCACCCAGTCCGTACTCTTCCCTTCGACGCGGCGAAAGTCCACGATGATCACCCGCCCGCCCGGTTTTAGAGCGCGACGCACCGAGGTCATGGTTTTCAACGGAAACTCAAAGTGGTGGTATGTGTCGCAGATGAACGCGACATCCACCGACTCTGGGGGCAGTTCGGTCGAGTCGGGCTTGCAAAGCAGCGTCTCCACATTCCGGCGTCCCGCTTCACGGCTGGTCGCTGCGATGTGATCGAGGAATTTCTGCGCGATGTCAACGGCGACAACCCGTCCCTCTTTTCCCACTGCTTCGGAGAACATCTGTGTGAAGAGCCCGGTTCCCGCTCCAATGTCGGCCACAATCTGTCCGGGCTGAATCTTGCAGGCCGCCACAATTTCTTTGCGGCGGGTGAAGACCTCGCGGCTCTCAACCTCGAACCGGCCCAGGAATTCTTTGACGTCGGGGTCCCGAAAGGAATCGTTGATCCCGGGCTTCAAACTCTTTTCCTGAGCCAAAGCGACGGTGCCAGTCAAAACGGTAAGCGACAACAGAAGTGTCAATTTCGGAAGTCGGAACATGAGGAGATGTCTTTCGTGTGAGAGTCACAAGTTGAATTCATTGTTGCGTCGTGGCAGACATATTGAAGCTGCCGAAGCTGCCCTCAGGCAGAGAGGTTCCGAACGATCACGAAGGCCGCCACCGCGAGGATGGCGACGACGAATACTCTTTGAAGGGCAGGCCCAGACAACCGGCGGCCAATCTGCTGGCCCGCGAACAGACCCGCGATCCCACCGACGACAAACAGGGCGGTCATGGTCGGCGGAATCACCCGACCGGCCCACACCTGCGACGCGATGCCAGAAACGCTGACGAGTGCGATCACCATCAGCGAGGTGCCGACCGCTCGATGAATCGACATCCCGCTGAACAGAACCAGTGCGGGAACAATCACGAATCCGCCGCCGACGCCGAACAGCCCCGACAACACGCCGGTCAAAATCCCCACAAAAAACAGCAGCATCGCGCAGCGGGAATTCAGTCGCAGCGCCCCCGAGGCGTCTCGTTGACAGGTGGGACCATCGCGTTCGTCGGGAATCGGGCACGCGATTGTCTGGGCAACCGGACCCGACGCCTGTTGCCAGAGTCGAAGTGCGACCACAATCATCAACCCGGCGAAGAGCATGAGAAGCAGCGCTTCGGGGATCTGGCCGGCGATCCACGTGCCAAGGGGAGCGCCCAGCATTCCCGCCGCGGCAAACAACAGGCCGGTCCGAATCTCGACCTGCCCCAGTTTCCAGCGATGCAGAAAGCCAACAAACGAAGTCGCACCCACGGCGGCCAGTGAGATCGCGACCGCTTCGCGCATGGGAACCGACAGGCCGTAGACCAAAAGCGGAACCGCGAAAATCGCGCCTCCACCGCCGGTCAGTCCCAGCGAGAGGCCGACCACCGCACCGAAAAACAGACTGAGTGCCGGCATGGGGGCGATCCTTCTCGTAGGTACGATTTCACTAGATTTTGCACGAGGTCGCGCAGACCGGGGCTTCGGTCCCGGCTGACTCGGTCGGCAACTTCGAGGCCCCCCAAGCCTTGATCCCACCGACCAGATCCTGCAGGTTCGATCGTCCCGCTGTTGACAGCAGGCTACTGGCGATCGCCGAGCGATATCCCCCTTCACAGTGGACCACGACGGGACGATCCGCCGGGACTTCGGCCAGACGTTCACGGAGATGCGTGAGCGGAATGTTGTGGCTACCGACGACGTGTCCCGCCTGCCATTCCTTCTCGGACCGAACGTCCAGCACGAATGGAGGATCCGACTCGGCCAGCCGGTCGGACAGCGCCTGTGCCGTGATCCGCGGGATTGTGCGAATCGACTCCGGATGCGAGTCCAACGCCTGCATTCCCTCTCGGAGGTAGCCGCTGACGTTGTCGAAACCGATCCGTCCCAGTCGCATCACCGCTTCTTCTTCACTCCCCGGGTCGGCGATCACAACAATCGGCTGATCATGACTGAGTATCGAACCGCACCAAGTGGCGTACTTCCCCTTGAGGCCGATGTTGATCGAACCCGCCAGATGCGCCCCCTCGAAGTCGGCCGCTTCGCGAACGTCGACCAGTTGAGCCCCCTGGTTTTTCAGCCGAGTGACGTCGTCGAGCGACAGCGCCTGCAAGGACGTTTGGAGCGTGGTCGCGAGATCGGGGCGCTCTTGCCGATTCTTGATCGCGTCGTAGACGAAGTACTCGGGAGCTTCGGGTTGGTCGGCGGTGACCAGACGCTTGAAGTCGTCGAGACTCATCGGCTGCAGGGCATAGTTGAACTGCTTTTGTTCGCCAATGGTCGAGACGGTTTCCTTGCTCAGGTTCTTGCCGCACATTGAGCCGGCACCGTTCGCGGGATAAACGAGAGTCGAGTCAGGCAGGTCGCGAAGTTTCTGCAGCGAATGAAAGAGCATGTCGGCGAGTTCGTCGGCGGTGACGCCGATCGAGGCCAACAGGTCGGGTCGCCCGACGTCGCCGATGAACAGAGTGTCGCCGGTTAGCACCGCCTGCGGGAGGGTGTCGCTTTTCGTGAGATCAAACACCAGTACCGAGAGTCCCTCGGGTGTGTGTCCCGGGGTTTCGAGCATTTGCAGGCGGACGTCACCCAGATCGATCCGGTCACCGTCCTTGACTCCTTGAAAGTCGAACTCGGCCTCGGCACGAGCACCCATCACAATCCGGGCTCCCGCGCGGTTTCGCAACTCGATGTGACCGGCAAGGAAGTCGGCGTGAAAGTGGGTCAGAATCACGTACTGGATCGAGTACCCGCCGGCCTGGGCGTCGTGCAGGTACTGTTCGATGTCTCGTTGCGGATCAACGACGACCGCTTTTTTGGTCCGTTCATCGGCGATGAGGTAGGACGCGTGCGCCAGACAGCCGAGATAGTATTGCTTGAGAATCATGATGCGGTGCTTCTGTAATAGAGATGAATGGTTTGGCTGACAGCGATCACAAATCGACTATTTGCAGCACGGTTTCGACGACTTTGCGTCGCAGGAACCCGTGTTTATGGCTGGGGCGGCGGTCGGCGCTTTCGGCACCTGATTCCAGGGCATGCGGGCGAGAATCATTCCCATTCCGCAGGTGTCGGTGACACCGGCGAACACCAGCCCGGCCCCAACGAACGCCGCCAGCCCGAGTGCATACGGGCTGAAATATGTCCCAATACAACTGATCAGCACAAGAGAACCCGCAGCGATCCGCACCTGACGTTCGAGAGACATCGCCTTTTTCCCGCGGACCACGGGCAGCCCCGCCTGATCCCACGCCTGCGTTCCCCCTTCGACATTGACCACAGCCGAGTAACCGGCCGCCAGGAATTTCTCGCACGCCTGTTTGCCACGCCCGCCGGAACGGCAGATGATGTACAGGGGGTGAGTTGAGCCGTTGCGACTGGCCGCCCATTGGGCGGCGTCGAGTTGATCCAGCGGGACATTGCGTGCGAAGTCCACGTGAACTTCGCGGTATTCGACCGGAGTCCGGACATCAATCAGGTCGACTGGCTGTCCCGCGCGAACCAGGTCACTCAACTGCTTCGGAGAAATCGTTGTGACGCTCATCATGAACTCCTGTCCAGAAAAAGGTGGAATCGAATCAAAGGATTGACAGTTCGGAAACTGTCGACCTGTTGTGGCAAATAGGGGGGGGGTGCTACTTCGTCGCGGAATCGAACCGCGCTTCGATGCACGCCAGAATGCTCTTCAGGTGCGGCTCGGTGACACGGTAGTACACCTTGCGGCCATCTTTTTCGCTGGTGAGAAAGCCGCAACGCTGCATCAGCCGCAGGTGTTCCGAAGCCATCGCCGTTGGCAACTCACACGCGTCGGCCAGTTCGCCGACGGTGTAGTTCCCCTGGAGCAGCATCTGGATCATTCGCAGCCTGTGAGCATGAGCCAGGACGCGCAGGCATTCCGCCGCCTGTCCCAGCGCTTCCAGATCGGTCAGTCGTGATTGGGTCTTGCTCATCGGTGGATTGTCCTTACACATTCAAATATATCGGAAGTTTACGAACTGTCAAGCAGTAATTCAGGTTGAGCGTCTTTCGGACGGTTTCGTGACTGGTGGATTCAGCGATCTCCAGCACGACCATTCGTTCGGCCAACAGTCGTTTTTGGCGATTCGCCCGAAAAGCAACCACCAGAATTCGGAATGGATCTTGGACAGTCCATAGAACCCGTCCGGGATCAACGCAGAAGCGAGTCGAGCTTGCCCGCGGTCTGGGGATACAGCTCGGTGTGTTTCTGCTCGAAGTTCCGGGCGAACGCGTAGACGGAAACGCTGTAGTCGTCCCGCCCGAACAACGGCATCCGTTTCAGCGATTCATCCCCCGACATCCCTTTGTAAAGAATGTCGTACATCGCCAGCACCTTGGCCGTGCGGGTCACCCCATGCTGGCAATGCACCAGCATCGGGTAGTTCTTGGGATCCGAGAGAATGGCCACCAGCTTTTCGACCTGAGGGTCGCTGGGGTCAATCGTGTTGGGCATCGTGCAGTCATACAGAACCGCGCCGGATCCTTCGACGTACTTGCGCTGGTCGACGCACCGCTCGGCTCCCATTTCGCCCGGGTTGCACAGATTCACGATCGAGCGAATCTGATGTTTGTCGATCAGGTCGGAGAACGCCTCCCCTTTGAGCCACGCGCTGCGATAGACCATGCCCGCGTCATGGACCGCGAAGTGATTGTACCGCTTGTTGTACCACACCCCGATGCCTGTGGCCGACGCCGCGACCAATCCCAGAGTCGACACCAGCCACTGTCTGCGAGTCCAGTTCGCCACGTCTTCAGATCCTTCTTGTGAACTCAATCCGGGGAAGACGTTCCCCGATTTTTATTGTGAACGGAAGTCGCTCCGCGACTTCCCCACGCATGGCAACCCCGACCCCGGTTACCGTTCGTCGATCGCCACTTCGTCGTACATGGTCTCCAGGCGACGCCAGTCGTATTCCTGTTTGCCGTCGCCGTCGAGCAGACGCATCTGGTCCGCGTCGACCGTCAGCACCCGATAGGTCGCCTCGTCGCCATAGACTTTGCGAATCATGTTGAACTTCGCTTCGGGCTGGCCAGAAACGGTTTTCAGCGTAATCTCTCCCTCTTCGAGCGACCATTGAATGTCGAACGTCAACCGCTCGGCGAACAACTTTTTCGCGAACCCCGCCAGCACCACCACCATCGTTCCGGTTCCATCGGCCCGCAGCACCAGGGTTCGCTCACCCCGGTAATGGTCACGCCACTCCCCCAGGACCCGTTGGTCGAGAGGAAGTTCGACAGGATCGGCCGAATTCGCGTCTGTCGGCGAATTCCCGCCAGTGGGGACGCTGTCCAGTTGACTGACCGCGGCCGACGGACTCGGAGTTCCGTCCGAAACGCCCCTGGGGGCGGAACCGCCGTTCCGGAATCCAAACCAGGCAATCGCGCCAAACACACAACAACCGACAATCCCCCGCAATTTCAGGCTGTTGGGACGACGGTCGGCGACCGGGCGGTGAGTAGCATCCTGCTGCGTCATATCCGCTTCTGGGGCTGGAGACGGTGAACGGCAATGTATCCAGTCTCAAGAATACGTCAATTGGCGGAATCGAGAAAGATCAGTTGCCACGCTCGCGGGCCTGCGGGCCTGCACGAGTGCTCCATCACCCCAACGTCCCTTTGGCAGATGCGTACTGGCAAACGTGAGCGTTTGATCCCTGGCCAGCCCAAACTTGCAAACTCGGGCTGTGCCAGTCCAATTCACGGTTCAAGACAGCCAAAAAATCGCGTTTTTCTTGTTTCTCAAAATTCCGTGAGGGAAATCTGCGTCCGATGGGGATTCACTTCCCAAGGCTTCTTCCGTAGAGTGAATGGTCAGGTCTGCGATCAACGCCCGACATGAGTGATTCCCGCGATTTCCCGCGCAACCGAACTGAGATTTCCCGCATGACTCGGCTCCGATTTTCGTTCGTCCCCTGCATTGCTGTGGTTGTGTGCTTCTCGGGATGTGGCAGTTCAAAACCTGCTGGTAACGACGCCGCGACAGCGCCGCGGGGCGTGGACTCCCAACCGGTCGCATCGGCCCCCCCCGCGCAGGAGAAATCCTCGTCGCCCCCCCCTTCGGACACACCGCCCGCAGCCAACGCGAAGGCGGTTCCCGAGAAGCAACCCGCAGGAACGGAGTCGAAGTCGCCGCGTGTGGCCGACGCTGGTGGGAAACCTGCGACCAAAAAGCCGACCGCTGAAGTGACCGTAGCGCCCGGACCTGAATCCGCCGCGAAACGGGAGGAAACGGTTGAGAAGCCAACAGTGGCGACGCCGGTTGAGCCGGCGACGTTCACACAACTGGCCGAGGCGATCGACCTGCGCAAAGTTCCGATTCCCGAAGACGCCACGTTCACCGAACGGCGACTGGGAACGTGTTACCTGGTTCTCAGTGGAGACACGCGGGCCGCGACCGAGTTCGTCCGCAAACATCTCAAGGCGCAGGGCTGCGTTGAGCTGAAGCCCGAGTCGCCAGCGAATCCTCCGTATGTCAGTCTGGCGTTTGGCAAGGGAAATTTCCTTGCCAGCGCGTTTATCAGTCCGGGCACGGATCCCGAGAAACAGACCAATGTTGTATTGACCTGTGTCGGAAACGTCGCGCCGGTGAGTCTGGCGATTCCCGAAGGGGCGGAACGCCTGAGGCATGACCGCAGCTATTCGCTGGCGATCACCGCCGACGACATTGATGCCGCCGAGAAAGCCACGATCGATCTGTTTCTCCAGGAAGGGTGGCGCGAACACACGCTCGACTTCGAACAGACCCCGGAAAAGGATCCGAAAGTTCGGTTCCCGCAGTTCTTCAAGAACGGGATTCAGGTCTTGGCCTATCTCTCCGAATCGACCGACGTCCCCGGTAAGACGGCAATTCAGTACCATTGCTCGGTTCACTCCGCCGAGTTGCCCCTGACCACGGATGCCGACACAGTACGGTTTCCCATGACGCCGGGTGTGGTGAAATTCAACTCCGAAATGGAAGTGCCCGCTATCGTTGAATTCTACGACACCCGGTTTGAAGAACTGGGATGGTCCCAGAGGAAAGATGGGAGGGTCGTGCGAGACAGGTTGGCGCGACTGCTCTACGCGCACGACAACGATGTGACGATGGTTGATGTCCGGCCGCGAGAGAAGGGCTACACCCTGGTCCTGACGGGACTGGTCAACAAAGTGCCCCGGGATGAAGAGCGGGCGCTGGCCAGGGCCAATCAGGGGAGAATCGACATGGAGAATAACGGTCAGGATCTTCCGCTGCCGGAGGGGGCGAAAGCGGCCAAATACGATCGGGAATCGAAGCGGGTCAAATTCCAGAGTCCCCTGGGAATTCAGGAACTGGTCGACTTCTACGTCAAGGCGTTCACGGACGCCGGTTGGAAGGAGAATGAGCAGAATCGAGCCGTTGAAAAAACGACGGGCAATTTCAACGCCGAACTGAATGATGATCGGGTGTTCGTCAACTTCTTCAAATTGGACGACAAAACCCCGACCGAAGTGACCGCACTGGCCTATGGGTTCAAGTGGAACCCGGTGGCGGAAATGCTGGTTGAGGATCCTGAAGAAGAACAGCCCTCGACCAAAGTGGCCGAATCGGATGAGGCCGAAACGGACGTTGCCGCGGAAATCGCCGAGGCGAAGGAAAAGGCGATGGCGGAATTGGAGAAAGCGACTTCGGAGCTGGATGGTGATTTGAAAAACGCGGTCGACGACGCGATTGGTGCCGCCTTCGGCAAGAAGGCCAAAGGGAAGGCCAAGGGGAAAAACGCGGGGCTTCCGACGGAAAAGTCCGATCCCGAAACGACAGATCCCACCGCCGAGCCAGCGGCCACGGCACCGCTCACCGCGAAAATCGAACACGATCTTCCCGTCCTGGAGGATCACACGTCCAGCAGCTTCAGCGGCACGCCGTTCTTCAAGGAAATGGATGTCACGACGGGCGCGGCATTGAAGCCGGTTGTCGAGTTGTATCGCAAGGAACTCAAGACGCTCGGCTGGAAGGAAACCGCGTCGGCGGGGAACCCGATCGAACAGCAAGTCACGTTTGAGAAGGGGACCGATCGGCTCAAGCTGAAAGTGAACCGCAAGGAAGACGATGAAACCACTATCCACCTGGAAGTGCGTCTGACGGCGGCGGCCAAGGAGGCGGGAATTCTCCCCAAGCCGGGGACGTCGGTGATCATGGTGGGAAATCCGGGGGACCAGGGAGCCAAGGTGACACTGGGGATGAAAACCGTTTCGGTCAGAGCGGGGGAAGGGGCCGAAAAGCCCAACGGTCCCCGTTTCGATGTGAAGCCAGGCAAGCACAAGTTGATTGTGAAACTCGCCGACGGCACCGAACAGACCGAGACCATTGAAGCGGAAGCCGATCAGGTCTGGGGCGTGATCCTGCTCCCCGAAGGTCCGCTGGCGATGCGGGTGTATTAGTCATCCGGAGGGACCATCGTCCCCGAGACCTATCCGCTGGTTCGTAACTGCGGCTGGTGTCGGGTCACTCCCCGTTCAGCTCATACGGTCCGCCACGCGGCAGTAAATCATTCAGTGGACACTCGTCACACTTGGGTTTGGGACCGCACCAGCGACTTCCCAGTTCGTCGAGCCACAGTGTGATCTGTCGTCGATCGAGATCGCACGATTCGGCCCATCGCGACAGCGTCGACTGCCAGTCGTCGTACTCCGATTGCAGATCCAGCCAGCCGTGGCGGCAAAAGACGCGCTGTGCCGCGCGACTGACGGGAACGACCGGTTCGCCGAGCGCGAACAGCCGAATTCGTTCTCCCAGTTCTCGCGACACACCCCGCACTGTTTCCAAAGATCTCGACGCCCGTTTGCGCCGGACCTCCCATGGGAGCTGGTCGCGGCGGTCTCCGACGGACGCGTCGTCCGGGTCGGGCACAGAAACAGTGTCGGCCCACCAGCGGGCGAGCGCGGCGAGCGGTGCGGCCAATCGGGTCGACAGTCGCGACTTCTCGAGAAGTGCCGCCAATTCGAGAGTCGAGAGTTTCGAACAAGCCGCCGCTTCGCTCAAAGGGGAGTTTTCGGGGACCGGGGTCTGTGTCGAGCGCGACCGGCGGTTCAAGACCAGTTCCACAACGATCGTCCACACGCTGGTCATGTCGGGGCCTGTCGAATCCCCCCGGCAATCGATCGCCGACCCAGTGTCCGCTCCCAGGTGATCGCGTAGCAGGATCGCAGCGTGTTCGAGATCCGCGAGGCTCATGGTTGGTTGTTCTCCGGACGAACGGGAAGGTATAAGCACTCGGCAGGTGCGAGCCGATCCGTCGCAGGACCGACGTTCGCTCCGTCGACAGTTTTGGAACCGGTGACTGATCCGAGGGGGGATCGCATGAAGCGTTTACTGATCGCGGTGGCGGTCGCCAGCGTGCTGGCGTCCGTCGTCTGGCTCACGCCACACGGTGTCGAAACAGGGGCCACCCAACGGGTACTCGCCGCGGATGACAACCTGAAATGGTACCGCGGCAACCTCCACACTCATACCCTGTGGAGCGACGGAGACGACTATCCCGAAATGGTCGCTCAATGGTACCGCGACCAGGGATATCAGTTCCTGTCGTTCACCGATCACAACACGCTACTGACCGGGGAGCGCTGGATTGACGCCGAGAAAAACAAGGGGGGCAAAAAGGCGTACGACAAGTTGAAACGGAAGTTCCCGGGTGACTGGGTGCGGGAACGGACCACCGCGGACGGTCGGATGGAAGTTCGCCTGAAGACCTTTTCCGATGTCAACGCCCGCGTCGGGCAACCTGGAAAATTCCTGCTGATCCAGGGGGAGGAGGTCTCGGACAAATTCGGCGGTCTCCCCTTGCACATGAACACCACGAATAACAAGGAACTCCTGCCCCCGATGGGAGGCGAAAGCGTTTATGAGGTACTCCAGCGGAATACTGACGCGCTCATTGCCCAGCGGGAACGGACCGGCGATCCGATGATCATTCACCTCAACCACCCGAATTTCGGCTACGCGGTGAGAGCGGAAGATCTGATGCGCGTGCGTGGCGAGAATTTTTTCGAAGTGTACAACGGGCATCCGGGAGTCAACAACAATGGAGATAACCAGCGGGCCGGGGCCGACCGGATCTGGGACATTGTGTTGACCAAGCGAATCGCCGAACTGAAGCTTCCGGTGTTGTACGGCTTGGCAGTCGACGACGGTCACGCGTACCACGACCTGCCAAACCGAGATGCGAATCCCGGTCGCGGGTGGGTGATGGTACTGGCAACGGAACTGTCGACCCCCGCGCTCATCAGCAGCCTGGAACAGGGAGCGTTCTACTCCACTTCCGGGGTCTCGTTGAAGCAGGTCCGTTCGTCCGCGCGCGGACTCGAGATCGACATTGCGCCCGAACCGGGGGTTCGCTATACGATCGAATTCATCGGCACGAAAAAGGACTATCCCCGCGACAGCGAACCGACGCTGGACGACGCTGGCAAGGAGATCTGGACAACCCGGCGGTACAGCGAGGAGATCGGCCGAATTCTGGCGAGTGTCGAAGGGACTTCCGCGAAATACGATTTCGAACGCGACGACCTTTATGTGCGTGCCCGAATCACCTCCAGTCGCAAACATCCCAATCCTTCGGTTCCTGGGGAGTTTGAACGCGCCTGGAGTCAGCCGGTCGTCGGCCCTGCGGCTCCACCGGTGGAGTAAATATGGGGCGCCCGAGGCGAGGAGCCTTCGGCACATCGTGAAACTCCACGCGGCCGAAAACGAGACGTTGGCTTAGTTAGGACGGGTCTCTGACCCGTCCGCACAAAATGGTGGCTGGTGTTCCGGTTAACATGCTGCCGCTCCGGACGGGTCAGAGACCCGTCTTACGGCGGCCAGTGTCCAACAACTGAATTCAAGCCGCGTTGAGACATATTGATGGAGCCGCGCCCGGCAGGGTGCGGTTGCAGGTTTCCGTTTCCTGACGGGCGCGGCTCTGCGCAGAAAATCGTGAGATTTCCGACCGCGCGGAGTAGAGTCCGCAGGCGGTCGGGGTGGGAATTTCCCCCGCCGAGCGTGCAAGCGTCGTCGCGACGCGTTACAAAACAGTTCTGATCGGCGAATCGTCCCACCAGGAAATTCGCTTTCGATCGATTCGCAAGTCGCCCCGCACTTTCCGAAAGCGCCTCAATGGACACACAGCCTGGAGTTTGGTCGATTTCCCATCGCATGGGGCG
>CAMATH010000032.1 GCA_945860955.1 Planctomicrobium piriforme | reverse complement strand
CGAAGTTCGTTCTGCACATTCTTGTTCTGCACATCATTCATGACGGGTTCCTCAGCATGGGCGGGAGACGTTTGCGGCACGATAACTCCGTTGTATATCTCGACGGAAGGGGGTGATAGCTCTGGTGCGCAGAAAATCGGGGATTTCTTCTACATCAGCAATGATGACGACAAGACGTCGGCAGAAGTGGTGTTCGACTGCAACGACCGCTGCACTCAGGAAAACCAGATCGCCCAAGTTTCGGGGGGAGTCGGCGCGTTGCAGGCCCCCGTCGACAATCTGATCAGCAACTGGGCGTTCATGCTGATGACGTCGCTGGCCTGGACTCTCAAGGCTTGGGCCGCGCTGCTGGTGCCGGTCAACAATGGCTGCCTGCAGCAACACACGGAGGAGAAACGCAAACTGCTACGCTTGGAGTCCAAGACTTTCGTGAACGCCTTCATTCGCATTCCGTGTCAAATCGTCCGCCAGGGACATCGCCGAATCGTACGCGTACTCAACTGGAATCCCTACCTGCCGGCGTTCTTTCGATTGGCTGCCATGCTGAAATGCTGAAGCATCAAACGGCGGATTCGGAAACGGACCGCCACAAGAGCCGTGCCTGTGGATGGGTTCGGCAATCCGCTCAATCACCGCCCAACCGGTTCACGGTACCAACTGAAACCAAATCGAAACAAACACCGCCGCCTAAAAACTGCGTCGCCGAAATGGCCGGCGCCGGGTCGGGGCTGCGCGCTCCCGCGACGCCCATTTCGCCCTAAAAGTTCACTTGTTTTAGGTCTAGTCCTCGCAATGGACTGTCGAGATGAATATCGGCGGCATGTATGAAACGCATCGAGCGATGGCCTGTAGTCAGTTCGCTGATCCGAGATTTCTCAACTGTCCTGCGAATGGAACCGGCCCAAACTCGGGCTGTTCAACATTTTAACAACTCGACCACGCTCCATGGCGAGTTCCCCCTGTCATCAAGTAGTCGTATTCGGCCCGGTTACGTGTGGCTTTCGCCGCATGAGGAGATTCAATGGAGTTTTTCGCAAATACCAACCGGCGGATCCAGTTATGCGACCGGTTACGGCCGCGTCGTAAAATCTCCAGATTTCGAACGGGCATTCCCGGCGTTGCACTGGCGGACGGCGGTATTGGGTCTGTACCAGCTTGACATCGCCGCCGCGACGCCTGACGTTACTCGCATTGATCGAACAATACTCGATGTCGCTGCTGATCTGGTCGCACCGCGGTCAGAGAATTGTCAGAGAATCGGTGGTAATCGCTGAAGAATCGTGTAGAATCCTGGAATGCCGGGTGTCCGGAATGCGTTCACCATACAACGTTTAAGTCGTTGCCGTCACGAGGATTGCGGCGAACCAGATCGAAGTGATCAAGGCGACTCTTAATCACTAGGTTCAAGGTTCGAGCCCTTGTGGGGGCATTTGGCGTAAGTCGTTTCGGATTCGCGAGTTGCGAATACCTGCCCGATTGTCGATGCCAGTCGACTACCCTGGTTTTCGAGCCAGAAAAGGGTAGTGCGGATTTGTTGCCAGAGTTTGGACACTTTGGAAACCTCCGGACGTGCGTGTTGCCGATGACTTGTGCATCGTCGCTATGGCACACTTCCGGGTTTATTGCCGGCTGACGACGAGAGGGCTGACGTCGGGACAGAACTGCATTCCGCGGGCGCTGGGGTATGTGCTGAAAGTTCACAGGCGGGTTCCCGTGGATGTGTTCGGGCTAAAAAGTGCTCAACGCTGCAGCGCGGCGACATCGGAACTGTACCCGGAAGTTGATTAAGAAGCGGCGCGGCGGGCGGCTGATTCAATCGGTTGAGATGCCGAGCTGCTTTTCTCCCGGCGTTTTCTCTCCTTGGTTGTTCGGTTGGGTATGCAGGGCTGGTCCCCAGAGAAGTCACCCGGCATGGTGCGGTCAACGCTCTAAATTGTAGGAATGAGCCTGGCGATTCGACGATTGCAGTCAACGACGGATCGCGCCAAGTCATTGCGGCCGTTTGAATGACCTGCCGCCTCGGGAGGAGTCTATCGTCCACATCCCGCGGCGATCACGGCCAGCAGTTCCTCCACCAGATTCTTGATCTTGTGAAAAGGCGAATTGCGCCCGCCCGGCTCTTTTTGCAGCACCGGAAAGACCTTGATGTACCGCTGAAGTTGGCGACGGAGTGACTTCAATTCCCGGTGCGTCGCGTTCGCCAATCCCAGCAATTTCGTGAGATGTTGCTTCGCACGCTGTTCCGGCTTTCTGGAGTTCGTGCCGAACGGCGCACCCAAGTACTTCGCCTGCAAATACAGCTCGACCAGATTGCTGTGTGCCGAGACGCGACGATTGAGATCGGAATCGTTCCGATCCCACATCGACGAATGGTACGCCAACTTCCAGAGCCGCAGGTTTCTCGACTCGCACACATCATTGAGTACCAGATTGATCGCCAGTTCCTGCACCAGCGCCCACGTGGAATGCTGGTCGGCATGGAATGCGCCACGGTAGTATTCGCGGGCGTCGCGCAACGCATTCCACACCGGCGCCATATGCGCCTCGCGATGCTTCAGAACGTCCTTCGGCGTGTCGGCGGGAACCGGCTGTTCATCGGCTGGAACCTTGAAAATTCGGTAAAACTCGATCTCGGCTTCTTTTTTGCGAGTTCCCGCCAGCAAGCCGTTCACATCAGATTTCTGCTCGCCCGAGCTCTCTTTCTCGACTTGCATCAACCGCCTCCGCGAACCGTCGAGCCATTTCAGAAGTTCCTCCACACGTTTGATTTCATCCCCCTTCGAATCCTGCGCCGTCGGTTTTGACGCCTCGCGATCTCTGATGATCGTATCGTAGCGATCAAACGCCATGGCGATGCTGCGTTTCGCCTGGTGGTAGCGCAGCCGGCGCAACTGCGGTTCGAGTTCCCGACTCAGCGCGGCGTAGGCGACGATTCCCCCCCAGTCGTGTGAATTGGGAAACAGTCCGCTCAATTCACGTCGCAATCGGATGATGAGAATCCGAGGATCGTGCCCCCGCAGAAATCCGCGGTAAAGCAGCCGGGTGAAATGGACCGATCCCTCGAAGGTCAGCGGAAACTGCGAAGCGAGTACCAGCGGAATGCCCGATTCGTGCAAGGTATGCGCCACGCTCGCCCCCGCCCCGACGACCGACCGCTGTTGCGCGCCGTAACAGCTCGCGATCGTCACAACCGAAGGACAGGTGAATTCCGAATCCCCCCCCTTCCCCTGCGCCCGCAACGCCAGCGCGAGCCGCTGCCCCGAGACGATGTCCGCTTTCTCCGGATTCGCCGGGTCATGCAGAACGATCCCGAACCGCGGATCCCCACCCTCGGTATATCCGCCACCATGCGCGAGGATATGCACATGGGTGAAGGGACGGTGGGGGGGCTTGTCGATCGCGTCGCCGATGGTCTGGTCAATCGACTCCCAGGTCGCCTGCGGCAAAATGGTCAGTTGGTCTTTGTAAACGTCGGTCTCCCCGCGCTCGCTCACCAACGATCGGTCAATCCACGGCTGCAATGATCTCACCAGCGCGTTCACGTGCTGTTGCAGCGGAATCGTCGATCCGGGATTCGCCGCGGCAAACAGAATGCGCGGGGTTCTGTCCCAGGGGGCCGTGGGGCGGTCGTTCGAACGGACGCGACGAGTCAGGCAGATCGGAGTCTGCGACTGGAGGACCAACGGCTTTCCGGCTCCCGGAAATCCCGCCGGGGCCTCTGCCAGCTCAAACGGCAGCAGGGCCAGCTCCGACGCCGAGAGAATCAACTCCAGATGCGTCATCGACTGCGGGTCTTCTCCACGGATTCTGGCTGCCTCCGTGGTTCGAACATTGACGTCGTCCGAGGTAGGATCACCGCTCTGGCCGGCACCGCGCGCCTCAGCCAGGGCGGCGATCAGACCGGGAACCTTTGCCAGAATGTCTCGCAGATCGCAACCCGTCTCGCGCACCTGCAACTGCCGCAGGCGTTCCGACTCCTGGTACATCAGTGGACGCAACCGTGCTCGAAACTGCGCATGTTCAAACGGCACCTGGACCGAGACGGCACCGAAATTGCCGCACAGCGCCAGATATTGGGTTAGCGGCGACAACAACTGGTTGTGCGCCGGGCCGTGTCTGAGGATTTCCAACGCGACCCTGCGAATTGACGGCGACATGATGCGAAACTTTCGAGCGAGGAGCAGGGGATCTGCGACGGAGTTGGGCCGACTCAAACGAATTGCGTCGATTTCCAAGACGTCCCGTTAACGTCGAGGATTTCATCCAGGCCGTGTTTGACAGTCTGGTTGTCGCGTATTTTGAACCACACCACCGACGGCCGCGGCTTCACGTACGGGGGGGCGGCCGTTTCAAGAGGGGTCAGTGAGCCGCTCCCCAACAGATTGAAGACCGTTTCGAATTTGGCGGCGTCGTTCAGCACATCCTTCTCCAACCGCATGAGACGCACCCAGGTTCCCGAGTTGTAATAGTGCCCTTTGCCGTTGTAGCGATTCAACGAGCGGGCCTGGTGCGTATGGCCGGTGACGACGAATCCGACCTCGGGCGGAACCCGTTTGTCGATCCCGCCAAACGTCTCGTCTTCAAAGCTGGTACTGAAACCTTCGTATTCGGCCAGGCTGCTGAGAGCCTCGCGCAGCACTTCCGACTTGGAGCGGCCCATCACCCAATTGCGAACCGCCCCGGGCAAACCGAGCATCGCCGCGTCTACGGCATCGTCGGCGCCGTGGGTCGACACGGGCTGCAACGCGCACGCGTGGGCCGTCTTCAGCAACTGGTCGACCTGGGGCCGGTCGACGGTCGCGCCGTCGGCGCCGAGTCGTCGTTCGAGCAATCGCCGGATCGCCCGGTCGGCGCGTCGACTCCGACTGATCTTCTTCCGTTTGCGCCGTCCTCCGTCGTTCGCCAAAAAGCCAAATCTGCGCCGGACCGAGTCCTTAGCGAGACGCGCGGTGACCAGAGCGATCTTGGCGAGTTTTTTGTACAAGTCGGGCTTGAGGGCCAGCAAAACCGGCACCACGCCTTCGGCTTCGGGTTTCAGAACGTCGACGAACGGATATTCTTTTTTTACATCGTTCATCACGTCAATCACCAACTGCGTCCCCGCGTTCGGAATCCACGGTTCCACCTCACCCCCCGCCTGGAGCGCCGCGCTGATTTGTTGGATCCGAGGGTAGTCGGCCACGTTCCAGGTGTCGACTTCATTGCCGTGGATGCAAAAGATCAACTCACCGGCCACGCGGCACCGATACCCATTGCGATCCAGCGCCAGGGTGACCCGCGGGCGGTTCCGCACGTCGCCGCCGGTCAGCAGCGACAGGAATTGCCTTTGGACGTTGGGCAGCGTCAACTCGAGGTCGTGGTTTCCCAGCGTCACCACCAGTTGTCGATTCTTGACTCCCGTGAACTTCGCGAGACTGTCGAAGACCGGCTTGAACGCCGGGTCGCCGGCGATTCGGTTGAGTTTGTTCACCGCGCCCCGCGGGTCGAAGTAGGTCGCGTCAGGTTCGGCGAGAAAATCGACCATGTCGCCGTTGATCACCAGCGCCACACGCTTGGCGGCCGGGGCGGCGGTCAGCGAATCGATCCAGCGGGACAGCAAGCTTCCCTGGTTGAAGAGCTGGAAACCGGGTTTGCCTCCCATGTGGAGGTCGGAGATCACATAGAGTTCGTCGAACTCGGGATCGCTGGCGGTGTGAACGGTCGGCGGGGCCATGGCAGGGTTCTCGCTTAGACGACTTCTCGTGTAAACCGCGACTCCATTCCCATTTGCCGGACTTTGTCCAGCCACTCCCGCGCCTCGGCTTGCGATTTCCCCGCCAGCACCAGCGAGTCGAACAAAAACTGATACTCCTCGGGCAGCGACGTCGCGAACGGAAACGGGTCGTCGGACCCGATGCACATCCGCAGCGTCGCACCGTCGTCGTTCCCCAGACCCGGGGCCAGCCGCCAGAGGGGATGACTTTGCAGGTCACTCAAGTCCCCCACCAAGAGGTTGGAGATCGGATTGACTTCAATCGTAATCCCCAAATCAGAGTACCGCCGACGGACCAGCCGTTGCAACTCCGCCGTCGCCTCACCGTCGCGCCCCGATTCGACCCATTCGACGGTGCGGCTGTTGCGGTAAATGCGCCGGTTGGTGAGATACTGCTCGAGGAAGAAGTCGGTTCCCGTGGGCGGCTCGCGCTGCACACCCAGATCGGGAAAGCCCAGTCGCGTCAGCCGCTTGAAATCGTACAGCCCGCGCACGAATTCCATCGCCTGCAGCGCGCTCCAGGCCGGCTTGTCGACGGGGGGGCCGAAGATGTCGTGAGCCAGTCGCACAATCTCGTCCTCAACGTACGCCCGTCGGGCACTGGTAAATCGGGCGTCCGGTGCGGCGTGCCAAGCCCGCTCCCACACCAGGTCGAACCAACGGTCTTCGCGCGGCATCGCCAGCCGAGTCGAGCGACGTGACCACTCGGCGGCGTCAAAACCGAGCGCCAGGCCGTGTCCCACGCGGTCCCCCGCCGACAACGGCAGGAATTTGAGCGCCTCGTCCATGTACCGGATCCCGGTGGCGAGATGTACGAAGTCTTCACCGACGTGAGCCGTCGTGCGGAGCGTCGGTAATTCGACTCCCCCACGCCTCTGGTAATCGGCGCGAATCTCGTCCACCCGCCTCCGCACCTCGGCGAACAACGGTGCGATGACCCAGGTCGGGACACCATGTTCGTCACGGCAAACGTCGATACCGCACAACATGTCGAGCAGCGGTGGTTCGATGGCCAGCGCATTGGCGATCAGACTGGCCTCGCGCCGGCGGTCGATGAAATACTGCTCCCAGCGATAACCCCGCGTGTTCCGGGAACAGCCGGGGTCAGAGAAATTGCCGGCATCTTCGGCGGCGGGGTGTCCTTTGTCGGCTTCCTTGCCGCGAATGCGGAGAAAATGGAGAACCAGACCACATTCGGTATCGCGCCAAGGGGAGTGGGATTGTGCGAGTCGATGGGGTTTGGAATCCAAACTGCCCGTCGGCTCTGGGTCTCGAGGGGGCGCATCAGCGGCATCGTCGGAAGCAGCCGGCGGGTGCCGCAGGGCGTTCGAGATTTCGCGGAGTCTGCGAATCTCGGCCCGTTGGAGATCGCGATCTCTTTCGGGACTGGTACGGATTTCCAGCGACTTCAGTCCCCGACCTACGCCTCCCAAAACTCCCGCCGACTCGAGAATCACACCCTGCAGCGGTTGAAAAATCGCCCCCTTGCGTTCGTAGAATCGGATGAAGTTCGTGAGACCGGGCGTGAGCGGGCGCTGAATGCAGTGGCGGTAAACCTGGCAGCGGATCCGTTCGACCTGCCAGAAGAGCTGGGAGAAGAGTTTGTCTTCCGGGTGCTTGTCGAGGTACCGCAGGCCGGCCCAGAGAAATTGTAACTGGACGGAAGCGCCGGACCTGGGTTCAACGGAAAAAAAATCGCACAGCGGATCCAGCGACTGCACCGCATCCAACGATTTGGGATACTCGCGCAAAGAGACCCGTGCCAGTTTGTTGTAGATCCGCTGCCAAGAGCTGAATTGCGATTGCGGGGTCAGGTCCAAATCGGGTTCGGACCGGGCAATCCCGGTCTTCAGCTCATGGAGCGCCTGGCGAATGAGTCCCATTTCGGATTCACGGAATTCGAATTGTCGCAGGTCGTCAGGAAGGTGTTTGTCGAGAAATTCCCGAATCGAAGGAGATTGGGAGGTTCCCCAATGCAGATACGCCGCCAGCAGATAACGAACGATGGCGCTGCGCAGCAACCAACCTGCGAGGTGAATTCCTTCGCTGTCGGGGGCTCCGGGGCTGCGGAACGCGTCCCAATTCATCCCCTGGGTCGAACCGGGTTGGCGTCCGACGAAATTGACCGTCGCCGCCCAGCCCAAGGAAAAATCAAATCCGACGCCGACATGCAGATGGGGTTCGCAGTACCCGTTCCGAAGCAAAGCCGCCACGGCGGGCGAGACGATATCGACCCGCACCGGACCCCGGATTCCGTCGGTCAGCCCGGCGAGCAGCAGGTCGGGGGGGAGTGCGAACGTCAACCAGCGCCAGGCGCGGCGGGCCGTGGGATCCGGGGCGTCGCCCGAAGCGATTCCCCCCCGGTCGTGCAGCGCCTGGGGAAGTTCGGGGATCGCAGACGTTCCCCGCGCGGCGAGGAACTCGTCGGCGATTCGCCTAAGGTAGTCGGCGATAGAAATCGGTTCGTCGGCTCGTTTGGCCGCCTGGCCAAACCAGAGCAGATTCCGCAACGAAACCAATTCGTCGATACAGGTGTGAGGGAAATGGCTGGTGAATTCGACTTCGGCGTCGCGCCACAGCCGCTGAGTCGCAGGAGCGCGAACACGGGGATCCAGCTCGTAAACCCGTTGCCGCTGCGCCGATGCGGACGCCAACGGAAACGCGACCATCTCCGCGACCATGTGATCGAGAGAAATCTGGATGGTGCGGTTATTTGGCATCGACAATCACAGGATTGGAGATTCAGACTTTGGAAGCGCGAGTGCTACTCTTTGACTTCTTGTTCGGAATTCTGAGTTTGCTCTTCGCCGACTTCAACACTGGTGAAAGGGGCGCTCCGTTTGCGACAAGTTCAGTTATCGTCTCCTTCACCTGAGCGCGCAGCAACTTCTTTTGGTCGCTGCTCTTCGGAAGTTTTTCGGAACACAACCATCGAGCCTCACCGCGATCGATCGTGGACTGAACGCTCGTCCCGATGAATCCCTCGTCAAGGTAGTAATCCGCGGTGACATCCAGCCATTTGCGATAGAATCCGACGGATTCGGAATTCGCGCTACACTTTTTAGCGACTGTCTTTATCACTTCCCAATAGTCGTGTGGACTCCTTCCCATTGGGTATTCGGCTGTAAATAAGTCTTCCGCGAAATTTGCCGCAGCTTTGAAGGCAGCCATCGCATCATCAGTGCGACTCAACGATTCAAGGGCACGCGCGTGCTTCAATGAGACATCCACCAGCATCTGCGAAATCCACCCGACACCAGAATTGAGTCTCTTTTCCAATCCAAGGTCGTTTTGCAACGCGTTCAGTCGACGTTCAGCCGATTCAACATCTGATTCCAATTGTTGGTCGATTGACTCCACTTGCCGTTTGTAATCAAGTTGCCGGATCTGCAGCGAGAGTCTCGATTCGATCGAACGAATCTCCAATTGGATATCTTCCATCGCCACGTTACCGGTCGCCGGTTCGGAAATCGCGAGTAACAACCAGGGCGGCGTATCTGCGGGAAGCAGTTTGGCAACCTCCTCACGGTTAAGCTTTCGCCAGAACTCCTTATGTTGTTCCCAGAGCGGATCGATGCGAAGTCGCCGCTGATACTCCAGGATTCCGCGCGTATGTTCAACCAGCGCCTCCAGGTGCTTCTGCCGCGAGACCCCATGGATCGCTTGAAGGAGTTGCGAAGAAACCGCTGGCGAACAGACCTCGGGTTGCACGAGCTGGGAGATTCGGCGCAGCCACTTGTCGAGTTGCTCCCACCCTCGCAGATGGTTTGAGGTTTTTGCCGCTTCCCGCAGGACGTACAATCGCTCTGCGATCGCGTTCCAATTGGTCGCGGCGTCATCAAGCGGGGAAGGGCAATGTGCTTCGTCGAGTGTGCCATGGAGGCTCTCTTCAATCGCAGTCAACCCCAGGGCCGTCCATCGTTCGGCCAGTCGTGCGACCGTCTCCACCGACGCCATCGTCGGCGCAAGTGGAGTTGGGGCAGGCGTCGATTTCGAAGACGCGGCCCCCTCGGACTGCGGAGCCGAATCAAGGATCGACTTACAGGCAGCGCGCCAATTCGCCAGGAATCGTGTCGTTTCGACATAAGTGGGCAACGGTGGCAACGGCCAGGGGTAGGACGCCACTTCTCCACCCGGACCAATCCACGTCATCACCACGGGAAGAACCGACGTTAAGTCGGGCCATTTTCCCGAGGATTGGATATCTCCCGACATCAATTCCTGAATATCGTTGTAGAGAACGACCGCGCAACGCGTCTGCTCATGCTCGATTGCCACGCCATCCAATGGATTTGACATATCGTCATTCGTGTCCCGTCTGACCCCGCCGAACACGAATTGAGGCACGCCCGTTCCCGGACGTAAGGAAGCCAGACGAAGTCGCGGGCGATACGCCTTGTGAATCGGGGTGGGTTCGCCCGTCTGAACATCGACGGCCGCATCACTGATGTCCAAGTCGAGTTCGTAGAGCGGCTCGGTGTTGGGTACCGTAAAACAGGCACGCGGTCCGTGCCTGACGAGCTTGTCTCGAAGAGTCGCATCGAGATGAATGTCGGCGTCGACCGCGCGCTTCCAATGATCCTGCACGATTTCGCTCATCCGGAGAACATTCGTGGTCGCGCTCGTCGCGGACGTTGGATTCCCTGACTCGGACGACAATTGCCGTAACTCGATCCAGACATCGGCCAATCGGCGGGCCGAGATCTGGTAGCTTCCGAGAGCGCAATATTTGTCCCAGCCGGCGTCGATTCCACACGCCAGGTCAGCGGGGGTGCTGAATTCTCCGGGTTCGCTTCGACCGCCCGTAAGGAGTGCCGCGAGTGTGGGGAATCGGGCGCGCTTGCCGTCCCGTGTCACGATGGGAATTGACTGGAACAGCGTCTGCAGGCCATTCGTTTTCGTGTTGCTTCTTCCCAAGGGATAGAACGCGAGGACGTCTGCGGTCGACATTCCAGGCAGTCGGATGTGCGCCCGAGGTGGAATCATCTTGCTGACAATTGCTGCCGAGACTTCCGCCAACCTGTTCTGGAGCGGTTTAAAGAATTCAGGCGACATCGCCGCGCCATCCTTGCGTATTTGTCCGTAATCGGCCGCGATCTGCAGTTTAAAGATTGACTCGACCAGGTCGTACTGTCCCATCAACAGAAAGAACAACTCCCGCGGCGGCGAGAATGTTCTCAGCAAACGCAAGAGTTCCAGGCAGCGGTGCGGATTCAGATCGACATCGTCGATCGGCACAATAAACAACAACTGACCGTCGGGCGCTTTGACCCGCGATGAGCGCTTCAGTTTTTCGCGCAAGGTTTTTGAGAGGTCGGAAAGTACCTGCTCCAGATCGCGCACCATTCCCAGGCGGTTGTCTTCCTCGGCCATCACCGCCTCGGCGAATTGATCGGGGTCGAGATTCCCCATTCGAACCCGAAGGTTGCTGTCGAGCGCCTTCGCGACCCGCTGCTGAAACATCTTCAGCCGCCGGGCTTCTCGATTGTCGGCCGGGTCGTCGGCGAGCAGGCCGCGAGGAGCGTCAAAGTCCTGCGTATAGTCCTGAGCGGCCCGATAGACGCGCGCCAAGATCGCCGCCAGCAACGGAGTGTTGGGGGGCAGCCCTTCCATGTCGAGTGGCTGGACGGGAATGACTTGATTGTGAAGGTCGGCCGCCAGTTGTTTGACGGCTTTGAATCGCCCTTGCTCGATGTCATCGCCCGGCTGGCCTTCTTTGAGCGCCTCGGGTTCGTCGATCGCGCCGACCAAGGTGGTCATCAATGTCGTCTTGCCGGTCCCGCGGAAGCCGTTGATGAACGCGAGTCGGGTTTTCGTTTCGGCGAACAACCAGGGTAGGCGTTTCTGACGGGGTTGGTTGTCGTCGCCAGCGTTTTTGCCGACCGCTTCTCGCAGCATGTTCAGCAGGTGCTCCAGCCCCTTCTTTTGATACTCGGTCAACCGATCCCACTGCTCGATCGGTTGGGCTTCGGGGCGCAGGTACAGCAGTTCTGATTCGTCGGAAGCCACACGCCACCTCGGTCGATCGTCTAACACGTCTGAAAGGGGCCGCGTCGCGAAATGGGGCGGCCTGTCCGGAATCTGTCAAACAGCCACCGTAACGGCAGCGACCAGGGGCGTGCAATTGCGGATTCCCTGTCGGCTAACGGATGGCCGGTTGAATTGCCGCGCAATCGTCGCAACCGTAAGGACCGGACCTCGATTGGCTCGCCGCGCTGTGGACGACGGGAGAATTCGCTTCCTTGGCAGGGAATCCCCTGAGCAATGCCGGCGTGACAAATAGGGAGTCGAGCGTTCTTACCGCTTGAACAAACGAAGTCCCGGGCAGCGCATAGGCCGCCTCAGCGATTCCAGCCAGTCGAATGGGAACAGATGAACGAAAACCCGGCGGCTGACGCCGGCCGGCTCGCCAAACCAGCCGATGCGTTCGGGCGAGTCTACACCCAGAGATGGACTCGGTCCTTCAACACCGCCGGCAGTTTCTGCTCGACGGCGGCGCGGATCTGTTTTTCGTGATACCGCGTGCTGAAGTGCGTCAGAATGATCAGTTCATTCTGAAACTTGTCGGTCCGCTCAAGAATATCGTCGAGGTGCGTGTGCCCGAACTTGTGGATTTTTTCCTTGCGATGTTCGGGTCGGTAGAACGTCATTTCGGTGATCAGCACCTGCGCGTTGTAAATCGCGGGGTCGCTGTCGAGACCGGTCGGTGCCGTGTCGCCGGTATAGCACACGAGCGGGATCCGCACCTCCTGAGTCACCTCTTCGCCTGCCAGCCGGCGGTCGCGGATTTCATTCTGCGGCAGTCCCTGCAGATCGGTCCGCAATTTCTTCCGCCGGTCCCAGACGAGATACCCCACCGAGGGGACCGTGTGTTTCGTCTGAAACGCGGTGACGATGTGTTCGCGCGACAGTTCGATCTCGTCGCCCGGCTTGACGCCGATCAGTTCGCAGACCATCCGTCCCCGATCGAGCCGCTGCCACGCCATGAGCAGTCGCTGGACCCCCTCCACCACTTCGGCTGGCAAGTAAATGATGGGGGGTTCCATCTTCATCATGCGCCGCCGCGCCACAAAGACGGGAATCGCCGCCAAGTGGTCGAGGTGGGCATGGGTGATGAACCAGTGCCGCGTTCCCAGAAACGTCCAGGGGCTGCCCCCCATGTCAAAACCGAGCTTGAGTTCCGGGATCCGCCAGTACGACTGGACGGCGGCCCGGGAATAGCCCTCGATGGTAAGCCCCTTGTGCGTCAGGGACCTGACTGGCAGGTTCTTAATCATCCATCCATTTTTAGACGAAAAACCCCGAATCCGCCAGCGACTAAAAGACCGGAATCGCCTCTCCCGTCGATTGAATCGGAACCGGACGATTCTGCCGATCGAGCAGCGTCTGGTGCGGATCGATCCCCACCGCCTTGTAAACCGTCGCGACCGCGTCGGCGGGGGAATACGTGCGGGTCTTGCAGTATCCTCCGATGGAATCGGTCGTGCCGATGACCTGGCCCCCTTGAACCCCGCCCCCCGCGTAGAAGATCGACCCGGAATAGCCCCAGTGGTCCCGTCCCCCGTTGCTGTTGATTTGCGGGGTCCGCCCGAACTCGGTGAAGAAGACCACCAGCGTCCGCTCCAGTCGGCCCGAAATCGCCAGGTCGTCGATCAGGGCGGCGAATGCCTGATCGACCGCCGGCAGGTGGTACGGAACCTTGCACATCTTCCACATGTGCGGCTGATTTTGACCCGGGGCGCAGTGGTTGTCCCACAGGTTGTTGTAGTCGCCCCAGTCGTAACCGTAGTCCATCATCACGAACCGGGCACCCGCGTCGATCAATCGACGAACCAGCAGGCAGCGCTGCCCTACCTTCGTGCGGCCATACTTCTCCTTCGCAGGTTCCGCTTCCTGCGCCAGATCGAACGCTTCGCGCACTTTGGGAGAGGTCATCAGGTCGAGAGCCCGACCATACAATTGCTGCATCCCCTCGAACGCCCCCGGCCGTTCCACCGCAGACAGTCGCGACTCGACTTCGTTCCTCAGCGACTGCCGGCGCGCGAAGCGGTTGTTCGAAATCCCTTCCAGCAGTCCCAGATCCCGCACCCGAAAGTCAGCGTCGCGCGGCTCACCCATCGTGCAAAACGGCGCATACTCCTGCCCAAGCCACGCGGGAACGAACATATCGGTATTCGGCGGCCCGGGTCGCGTGGAACCGGGAACCGCGATGTAGCCGGGCAGGCCAGCCGTCGCACCCAACTGGTGATGGATGACGCAGCCGAAGTTCGGCTCGCTGAGAATGCCGTTTGGCAGGATGTTCCGCCCCGAGAGCGCGTACGCCTGACCGTCGAAATGGTCATTCGTGCCAGCGGCGAAACTGCGAACGACCGCCATCTTGTCGGCCTGCCGGGCGAGATGCGGCAGCGTCTCGGCGAACTGGATCCCCGGAACGCAGGTATCGATCGGCCGAATGGGGCCGCGAACCTCTTCGGGGGCCTGCGGTTTGGGATCGAACGACTCGTGGTGTGTGACGCCCCCCGGGAGCCACAGACAAACCACCTGATCGGCCGAGGCGATCCGATCGGCCGAGGGGGCGGCGGTCGTGACACGTCCATGCAGCAACTGCGCCGCCGACGCGGCCAGGGTGACACCCCCCACCCGCAAGAAACTGCGGCGTTGTCGTGCGTGTGGAGTCAGTTGTTGTGGGTGAATGGAACCAGACATTGGAGCGGATCTTTCTGGGGAGAAGGCACAGAGACTCCCACCGATAAGTTATCGTCCATACATGGTTGAAACAAGAACTGCGTGGGATTGGCAAAAACACGACGGGCCTGGACTCCGAGGATTTCCCGGGCTCCCGATGGCATCCTCTAGACCGGATCGAGCCGCGACTGCGGTCTACCGAACCCATTTCGCACACGAGAAACGCCCCTAGAATCGTGCCGATGTTCGCCGCGCCACGATAGGGATTTGATTGACTTGCCACCCGCACTCTGCCAAACTCAACCCGACTTGTCACTCTCTTCCACCATCCCGGTAGGGGAATTCCCATGCGGCGCCTGTCAACGGTTCTTGTTCTGGGAGCGTTTGTAGCGGCGCTCGGCGGTTGCGGCGGCGGGGATGACGGGGGCAAAAAGGCGGGGGGCAATAACAACAACCCACCGCCCCCCCCTGCGGCCGCGGCGGGAGGAGGAGGCCCAGGCGGGGCGCCCGGGGGAGCGCCACCGATGGGCGGTCCGGCGATGGGCGGTCCGGGTGGTATGGCTCCGGGCATGGGGGGCGGAATGCCTCCCGGAATGAATATGGGAGGCATGATGGGGCCCGGCCCGAGTCCCACCGGTGGGGGCGGGGCTCAGGCACCTGCCGCTGCCGATTCGGCTCTTCCCGGGCTGTTGAAATACATTCCGCCGTCGCTCACACAGGCGGCCGGGTTGGATGTGAAGGCGGTTTTGGGCGACAAGGCGAATCTGGCAGGAGTGAAACTGCTGCACGAATTCGAAGCGATCTTCTCGATTCTTGCCAAAGGGGGAATCACTCCCGACAAAGTCGAGTACATTCTCGCGGGTTGCAATCGCGACAGCGGTGACTTGCTCATTTGTGTGAAGACCAGCGCCGCGATTGATCCGTTCCTCAAGAGACTGGGGGAAGGGACGAAAGAAAAGGTCGGTAAGTCGACCATTAATCTGCTGTCGACCGGTCCACGACAGAATGCCGCCTGCACACCTGAGGGTAAGATCCTTTTGCTGGGACGTGCGACCACGCTCAGAGATGCGGTTTCGTCCCCGGCTACCGGTGGAATTCGGGGTGGCATCGACGCGATGGCCCAACCCGGCGCGTTCTATTGGATCGCCGGTGACTCCGCCGCCGCGACCAAACGGATGGCAGGCAGTGATTTCCCTCTGTTGGAAGACTACGCTGCCGAGGGGGCGCGCATGGTAGGCTACGCGATGGGGGTCGGAGGATCGTCCAGCGCGCCCGGTGGATCGGCGGGGGGGCCACCGAACGGAATGGCTCCCGGGATGCCCGGCGGAATGGCTCCGGGCATGCCGCAGGGGATGGCTCCTGGGATGCCACAAGGGATGTCGCCGGGAGCCCCATCTGGCATGCCAGGGGCGGCTGGCGGTCAAGAGGGACGTGGCAAACGGATCAGTGCGGTTTTCGGCATGGTGTTTCAATCCGAAGGGTTGGCGGTCGCCGCCGAGACCCGACTGGGTGAGTTAATGCGAAAGTACTCGCCGCGTCAGGGGGGAATGCCGGGCATGCCCGGGATGCCGGGGGGGGCGAATGGAGACTTTCGCTTTCAATCGCTGTTGTTCCCCGAGAGATTCCGGGTTTCTGAAGACCGAGACATGTATGCCCAGCAGCCTGCGGGAGCGCCCCCGATTGGTGCCCCTTCGGGACCTCCGGGAGGAATGCCGGGGATGCCTCCCGGGATGCCCGGTGGAATGCCCGGGATGCCGGGAATGCCGGGTGGAACTGCGGGGAATCAGGATCAAGAGAAATTGATCTCCGTCAACGTGGGGCGGGCGACCGCGAATATCCGCCTGGCGATGTCGATTCCCAATCGCCCCGACCTGGGGGTCGTGTTTGTGGAAAAGGCGTACAACGACGCGATTCAGGCAATGGGCGCGGTGGCGTTGGCGGACGGACTGTTTGATGGGTCGTTGGCCGCGATGCGGGCGGGCTACGACGGACTCGTGGCGGAAAAGGCGGGGCATTTGAAGGGGGTCCGGGGGATGGGTGAAGACCGGGCACTGGAGGAGGGATACAGTTGGATGACCGAGCTGCTGCCGCACATCGGTTATAAGGATCTGTATTTGCAATTCGACACCACCAAGACCTGGATGATGCCGCTCAACCGCGTGCATGCGTATGTCGTCATCCCGCAGTTCGTCAACCCGGCGGACCCGAACGTTCAATGGAACGGTCATCCGTTTGACGGCGTCGGACTGACGCACTTCGCGGGGATGGCGGGGATTGAAGACAAGCGGACGGTGGTGGCGGCGGAACTGCCCCGGACCGATCCGCGAGCAGGGATTTTTGGCTACGACCAGGTGGTGAAGCTGGCCGACATCAAGGACGGCACGAGCGATACCATCATGTTGATTGGTACCGGAAAGTCGTCCGCCCCCTGGATTCAAGGGGGGGGCGGCACCGTCCGCGGCGCGCGGGCTCCTTATTTCGACAAGTTCCACGGATTCGGTTCGTACGGGATTCCGGGCCAGGGGGTGTATGTGATGATGGCCGATGGCTCCACCCGGGTCATCAATGCCAGCATCGACCCCGAAGTCTTCAAGTCGCTCTGTACCATTCAGGGTGGCGAGCAAGTCGATCTTCAGAAGATCCTGCCGGCGGCCCAATGACACCTGCGTGATGGCATCGCGGATTGACGCGGCGATTGGGAGTGGATTGCGTTTCGTTTCGAACAACCCGGCGGGAAATTGAACCATCGATCGGATTCACCCCGACCACGAGACCAGGGAACAGAACATGCGGTTGACACGATGCGGAATGTGGATGGTGGTCGCGGTGTTGCTGATGAGCGCCACCGCGTCAGCCGACTTTTTGGTGTACCATCTCGGAGGCAAATCGGGAGGGGGCGGACGCCGTCGTAGCGGTGGCCCTCCCGGCGGAATGGGGATGGCGTCCGGCATGCCCGGCGCGCCGGCTGGCGGGCCTCCCGGGATGGGAGGGATGCCCGGTGCCCCGAACCCGGGCGCGAGTGGCGCGCCCGACAAGCGAATCATTCTGCAGGGAAAGTGCGCGGTCGAGTCGGCCCAGACCGTGTCGTACGAGCATCCTACATTCAAAGAAAAGCTCTACTTCTCGACGGATGACGTCACGATCTACAAGGCGAAGACCCTCAAGGATGAGTACAAGGCAAAACTCAACAAGGCGGCGAAAGATCCCGACCAGATGATGCAGGCGGCGGTCTTCGCGCTGAAGAAGGGGATGCTGAAAGACTTTTACGAAACTGTCGACA
Source organism: Planctomicrobium piriforme (assembly GCA_945860955.1). GTDB lineage: Bacteria > Planctomycetota > Planctomycetia > Planctomycetales > Planctomycetaceae > UBA10511. The sequence continues at coordinate 49,501 of CAMATH010000032.1, read as the reverse complement.
AAGTTCTGAAAGTCAATCCCGATCACGAGGCGGCCAAACGGGTGAAGGAACTGCGGAAGCGAATCGACGAGAATCTTCCGGACAATCCCGAAACCGAAAAACGGCTGCGTTCGGTGGTCAAGCGATCCGGGATGGAGATCAAAAAGAGCAAACACTACATCCTGCTCCACGACACACCTGACAAGCCGGAAAAAGGACACACCAAGAACCGCGCCGACGAACGGCTGGAACTGCTGGAAAAAGTCTACGAGTCGTTCCTGCAGTTCTTTTTCTCGCAGGACATCGAACTCAACATCCCCGAAGAACGGATGATGGTCGTCTTGTTCCATTCGGAAAAGGACTTTCTGGACTACGCCACCAGCGTGAACCCTTCTCTAAAAAGCGCTTTGGGATTCTGGTCGCGACTCAACAACGTGGCGGTTTTTTATGATCGCGGAACCAGCGAAGAGTTCGAAGAACTCAATGAAGCGCTGAAGGCGACGAAGAAGCGGGCCGAGGAAGTCAAAAAAGACGCCCGCCGAAACGGTGCCGGCGGCGGAGGTGGGGGTCAGCCTGGAGGCCCTGGAATGGGTGGGGGAGCGACGCAGGCGGCTGACTACATTCGGCTCGCCAAGACACTCGAGCTGTTGGTCAACGTGGAAAAGGAGAACGCCGACATCACAACCGTGAGCCACGAATGCGTTCATCAATTGGCCGGGAACACCGGGCTGCTCCCCCGCCATGTGGAAATTCCGACCTGGGTTCATGAGGGGCTGGCGACCTATTTCGAAGCGCCAGGCGACGCGACGTGGTCGGGAATCGGCGCGGTGAATGACCTGCGTCTCACCTGGTACAAAGCGCTCGAAGACGACCGGGTTCACTCCAACGTGAAATTCATCGCCACGAACCAGGTCTTCGATTTCGCAAGGAGTCACGGGGGGATTGTGCATGGTTATGGCCAGGCTTGGGCGCTCACCCATTTTCTGATGGAAACGCGAATTGACAAGTTCGTCGCGTATTACCGGACACTGGGAGACATGCCCGCCTCGACCCCTTTGAACCCTGATCTGCTGTACGAGATCTTCAGCAGCGTTTTCGGCGACGACCAGAAGACGCTCGATCAGGATTGGCGGGCGTATATGCGAGCCCTTCAGACCGACATGCAGCGGCAAGCGCCCGAAATCCTGGAGGACAAAGATCTCGAACCGTCGCGCGGTCCCCGGCGGCGATAGAACTGCGGTGATTGCCCGATTTCCACAGACGTTCTGTGGGGTGAGGTGTCAGCCGTGGTCGGACTGACGCAGGTGACCGACATATTGGGCTGACGCCGCCCCGCTCGCCTGAGGTTATTTCAGCTTTCGCATGTAACGCACGAAGTCAGCGTCGATGGTTCGCAGATCATTCCCCAGCGCCTGCTGAAACTGGCTGACCCGGTCGCTGGGTTTGTCCCACACCAAGCGTGGCTTTTGACTCAATTCCCTCAGGTAGCCGGCGTACGCTTCTTTCTTTGATTTCGCCAGGTAGTACGTGAGCGCCCACGCTTCGGCGTAGGCGTCCCCCGCGAGTTCCGCGTCGGTGAAGCGGGCGTCGCTGGCGATCAGTGTGGACAGCGAATCGGGTTTGCGGCGTTTCGCAAGATACTCCTGAAACTGCTTTTGTCGCAGATCGTTGATCTGCCCGACCGTCCGCCAGCCGGTGCGGCTGGTGAGATCGGGGGTTTCAAAAAACATGGCCATCCCCTCGGTCACCCACAGGGGATTGTCGGCGAGCCGCGTGTGTAAGCCGCTGTTGAACGCGATTTGATGCGTCGCCTCGTGGACGACCGTGGCGATGTTGAACGGGTTGGCCCCCAGACGACGGGAAATCTCCGTCGCGGTGGTTGCCGGCCCGTTTCCTGTGGCGGTCAGGTCGTACAGCACAATCCGGTTGTGTTCGACGGAGTAATACCCCTTGGCCGTGGCCGCGTCGGCACCGGCATCCCGGGTGGCGAACGTCGCGAATTCGCGCTCGTTTTTGAGCACGATGGCGATCAGCGGAAATTCCGGTTCGTCCAGATCCATTCCACGCTGTTTCCAGTAATTCTGGAAAGCCGAGTACAGGCGTTCAAACAGACTGGCGCACCAGGCCGCATACGGTTTCCCGGCACTGGTGGCGACGACGTAGTGTTTCGTCGTGACGATTTCAAACCGCTCGCCCAGTTCCGCTTTGAGGGCGAGTCCCTGTTGATCGAGGCGCAACGGTTCAAATTCGGACTGCTGGTCTGCGCGACTGTCGAGTTGCGGCGGTTCGATCGTCCAGAGTCGACCATCCTGTCCGATCAGCAGCAGGCCACCATCGGCCGCCTGGGTGAGGACGGTCCCCAATAGATCGCGGCTGGTTCCTTTCCCATCGCGGAACATGACCCGCTCGAGGGGACGAGAGCCGGGAGGTTCTGCGGCCACTATCGGTCCGAGCACCCACGCGAAATCCAGCAGCGCGACCAGCACTCGGACGATCCACCGCGATCGTCTGGCGAATGGTGCGGAAGAGGGCTCGCGGTTCATAGTTTGACACTGTGCCCGATTCGATCGCCGTGGGCAAGCCCACCCAATTCGTGACGGAAGTTCCGTGTCGCGCCGACTCGATGGGGCGGAGTGTCGGCACCTGTTATTGTTCAGCGACATCCCCGAAGCGAATTCCCCCTGAAGTTGCCATCCGCGTGACGCGATCCAAAGAAAAAGCCAACCCCCGGTCTGCTCTTGCGAACAGCCGGGGGTTGGAGATTACTCAACTTGTCACAGTCGACCGCACGTTGCGGTCGGCGTGCTTAGTTGCAAGCCGACGCGCCACGGGGGGCACAGCAGCTCGGGTCGCTGGGGGCCGCACAGTGCGGGCCAGCGTGGGGGGCACAGCCGTTGCCGTTGTTGCCACAGCCAGCCGCACAAGCGGCGGGGGCACAGGCAACCGCGGCCGGCGAGCAGCCGACGGCCGAGGGAGCGGCACAGGTCGCGGCGGCGGGGCCACAGCCAGCGGCAGCGGCGGGACCGCAGCCAGCGGGAGCGGCGCAGTTCGGGTCAGCGACGGGGGCGCAGCTCACGGGAGCGGCGGGAGCACAGCAGGTCGCGGCAGCCGGGGCACAAGACGATCCGCAACCGTGGTTGCAGGGCTTCTTGCACAGGTTCCAGCTAATTCCGCAACCCTTGTGGCAGCGGTCGCGATGGCAACGCTGCTTGCAGCACTTCGTGCGAACCTTCTTGCACTTCACCTTGTGACAGCAGCTCGGGGCCGAAGCGCAGCACGATGGCGCTGGGGCACAGCAGCTCGGGGCGGAAGGAGCCGCGCAACCATGGGTCGCGAAGGCATCCGACACGCCGGCACAAACGAACAGAACGGCGACCGAAAACGTTGTCCACTTCATGTCTGGTACTACTCCTGGAAAGGTACATCTGGAACGGAGACTGTGGCGAACCCGAGAAATCACAAGCAGTCGAGAAGGTCACTTGCCTGGTGCAGGGCGGATGGCTTGTCACCAACTGCGTTGCTTGAATTTCACACCAAGATTTTCGTCCGAAATCACTTCGCCCCATCATGCGAAAGGGCTGTCATTTGACCTTCCGTTCGACCGAGGTGCGGTTGTGTCGAGAGCGCCATGCCCGAGGGGGCTGGGCGACACGAAGAACCTGCAACTCTTCACCAGAAGGAAACATCCAAGGGTCTCGCGGCGTCCCGACTTGCGTCACGCGACCTGGAGGGGAACACCGGTGGAAACGCTTACAGAAACCTTGACGGCACTGGGCCTGTTGTCCCTCGCGCCGCTGCTCTGGAAAATGCGACGGGCCTTTCGCCAGACCGCACTCGCGGGGGCGTCCCTCTGGTTCGCTCTCGCCTGGCTGACGCTCGTGATCGTCCGGGTGGTGACCGTGGGGGACGCGGCCAGTACCGGGACGCAGTCGCTCGCCTGGTACATCGCCGCCACGCTGTCGCTGTCCCCGGCAATCGCCGTGCTGGGAGCCCGTTGGCCAACCGCCCGGGTCTGGAATACCTTTGTGGTTCTGCCTCTGCTTGCGGTTTTTCTGTGGCCGGTCGCGGTCGGAGTTCTGCGAGGATCGCGGTGGGAACACTGGGTTCTTGAGGAACCGATGGTTCTGGGCTACCTGCTGGTGCTGGTGATGGGGACGGGCAACTACGTCGGGTCGCGATGGACCCTTCCCGCGTTCGTGTGGGGGGCCGCGTGGTTGCTGATCGTCCCGGCCCTCTGCCCCGCTTTCGCCCGATTCGTGCCTGATGCCAGGATGGGACGCCAGCTCGGGACGCTGCTGATCACCTTGGCGGGCTGGAGTATCGACTGGAGCGTTTGGAAGGTTCTACCGCAATCCGGGACGGAGATCCCGCTAGAACGCGTCTGGAGCGATTTCCGCGACCTGTTCGGCGTCGTTTGGAGTCGGCGGGTTCAAGAGCGATTCAACGAACAGGCGCAACAGGAAAGATGGAACGTTCGTATCGGATCTAACGGTTTCGAAGACTCTGCGGGGCGAAACTGGAATTCTTACCCACCATCGGCCGTCGACCTCGCGGCCGCCGAGACACACGTTCGCTGGCTGCTGCAGAAATTCGTCGAATCCGATTGGATTGACTGTCGGATGAAGGGGCGAATTTGACCCTCCGCATGATTGCATTGGCTCCTCAGGGTGCGTAATTCGCGTCAAGGTCGTCATTTTCGTTCCAACCCAACCCTGTGGAATTGAGCATGATTGTGCGTCTGCGACACACTAACTTTCACACGGAAGCCGAACACCTGCCGATCGGTTTCGCCGCACGACGTCGGCATCGGAAGCTGGCCGCCTGAAAGTGGCGTCGTCGCGAGCTGCCGTCGAATCGCGTCGCTCACCCTTTGGCCGCTGGCTGATAGTCAAAAAACGGTCGTGTGGAACTCAATCCACACGACCGGTTCTATTGGCAGACACACCATTGCAACCGGAATACAGTGCGAATTCCTGTCGGCAAGATCTCTCCGCTGACAAATTACGCGAACAACTCCATCACCGGAGCGCCGTTGTCGACGAGCTTCATCGGGCGCGACAACGGGGTCATCACTTCTTTATTCGGATTGATCCCCAAAGCGTGGCAGATCGAGGCGTGAATTTCGGGAACCTGCACCGGGCGGTCGGCGGGCATCGCGCCATCCTCATCAGATGACCCGATCACCGTGCCGCCTCGAATCCCCCCACCCGCCAGGAAGCAACTGAAAACCGACGCCCAGTGATCTCTGCCGGAATCCTTGTTGATCTTTGGCGTCCGTCCAAACTCACTCAGCATGATGACCAGCGTCTTCTTGAGCAGGCCCGACTCGGCGAGATCCGAAACCAGCGACGCCAGCGCCGGATCCATGATCTCGCCATGATCGCGCATCGCCGGGAAGTTCTGCTGATGCGTGTCGTAACCTCCCCGGTTGATCTGCACGAATCGAACCCCCTTTTCAACCAGCCGTTTCGCCAGCAGGGCTCCCCGGCCGAACGGATTATTGCCGTAGCGCGCCAGCGTCTCGGGTTTGACGTTCTTGAATTCGAACGCCTCGAGCGCGGGGCTGCGCATCAAATCCACCGCCTCATCGATGGAGGTTTGCGTCGCCTTCAACCGCTCGTCGGTGCTGTTGCCGTTGAACCGCTTGTTGAATTTCGCCAGGACTTCGAGCCGCTTGTTGCCACGGAATTCGGCGATCCCCTCGGGAAACGCGAGGTAGGGATCCTTATCCCCCGGACCAGGCACGAAATACGCCTCGCACTTCTGCCCCAGATAGCCGGCCCGCGGTGCCTGACCGCTGATGCTGATGTACGCGGGAAGATCCCCCAAATTGGGCAACTCGTGCGCGACCACCGAGCCAATCCCCGGGTAGACCAGGTTCGGGAACGGTAGGTAACTGGTCTGCAACTGATGCGTCGCCCGACCGTGATCCCCCTGCGTGCCGGCGATCGAACGAACGAGCGCACAATGCTTCATCTGAGTCGCGAGTTGCGGAAAGATCTCCGAAATCCGCACGCCGTCGGCATTGGTGGAAATCGCGTCGAATTCGCCCCCCGTGGGTCGCCCGGGTTTGGGATCCCAAGTGTCGATGTGCGACATGCCACCGCCATTCCAGAACAGAATCACATGCTCGGCCTGTGCCGCGTGATCTTTCCCCTGTCCCGCGAGCAAGCCGCGAACACTCATCCCCAAAAACGTCGCGCCCCCACCGGCGAGCAGCGAGCGGCGATTCAAACGACCGTCAACGAGTGTGTTTGGCATGGAAGGATGAAGGATGAAATTTGGTCTGCGGGACGACGGGGTTACGGGAGGAAGCGGAATTCGTTGCAGTTGAGCAGGATCCAGCGCAAGTCGGCCATGCCGTCGGTTGGGTTGGGGCTGGAGTTCAGGATTTCTTTGGCATCCGTGAGTTCTTCTTTTGAAGGGGCTCGCGTGAGGATTTCCAGATAGACGAGTTGGATCGCCTCGTCGAGATTGGCCGACCGACCCACCAACAGCGCATGGACCGGCTCCAGATCGCCGACGCGCGAGGCTTCGTGCGTGACGCGACCGTTCAACATCATCAAGGCCTGCCGCATCGAAGCGGCGTCGTCGCGGAGATCCCCCAGGTCCGAACGGTTCGGCTGACCGAACACCCGCAGAAAATGCCCTTCAGGAGCGGGGGACTGCATCCGCATCGCCGTGCTGAACACCGGATTGTCATCGACCTGCCGCTCGAGTACCTGTTCTTCGTAATTGAGCGAGCTGCGGGCCATGCGCATCTGCATCATCCGCTGCGCTTCCAGCTCCTCTTGCGACATCGCTCGCATCTCGTCGATTTCGACTTCGTCGTCCCCCTGGTCTTTGAGCAGCGCGGTGAAGTCAAGTTCGATCGCGGCTTCCAGGGCGTAACCCGCCCCCTCGGCAGGATCTCCGCCAGCCCCGAGAGCCATCGCAGGCATCGCCGCTCCCTTCCCTTTCGCCAGATCGTTGGGCCGGATCGCGGTCCCCTCGCCTCCCCCCTTCACCGGAACCAGCATGGTCGTGCGAATGGTCTTCACATTGCGTCCAGGGCTATGTTTCGGCTCAAACAAATGTCCTGCGGTGACAATGCTGTCGTACAACGCTTCCGACTGCATCCGGCGAACCGGCGTCGCCAGCAGATTCGTCTCCATCTCGACGCGAACCGCCTCACTGGAATCGGCCGGCGCATGTCCCCGCTGATACGCTTCGCTGTTCACAATCAATCGGACCAGACTCCGCAGATCGTAATCACAGGCGACGAACTCCCCCGCCAGATAATCGAGCGCCGCTGGCAGCGCCGCCGCGTTGTCCTGGCGAAAATCGTCCACCGGTTCCACAAAGCCGCGCCCCACCAGCGTTTTCCAAACGCGGTTCACAAGTGCGCGCGAAAAATACAGGTTCCGCGGGTCGGTCACGGCGACGGCGAGCTGTTCCCGCAATTCACTCGGCTGGTATAGCCCCTTTTGCACGTCGATCTTGCGGATTTCGCTTTTCGCTTCGGCGGTCGCCTGCTCCTTGATCAATTCCCCGGTGGTCGCCTTCGCCACTTTTTCCGAACTCGAATCGAGCAGGTCGTCGAGCGTGGGGCCGGTGTCGGCGGCCGCCAAAGCCGTCTGCCGCTCGGCACGCAAAGCTTCACGCCGCTTCACGAATTCGGGATCGGCGTCACCCGTCGTGCCCGGAAACGGAAACCGTGGTTCCAGCGGCTTGCGCGCATCGGAACCGGGGGCTCCTTCGGGTGGCCAGAGGATGCTGGTCTGACTGGTCTCGGTCGCATAAATCACGCGGGTCAACTGACTCTCGAAGCGGCGGGTTTTGCCAAAAAACGCCGCCAAGTCGTAGAAATCACGACGGGTCCAGACGTCGAACGGATGGTCGTGACACTGGGCACAGCCGATCCGCACACCGAGAAATACCTGCGATGTGATACTGGCCATCGCCAGCGGGTCAGCGTCATCTCCGAGAATGAACCCCGCTTCGGGAACTTTGCCCGCTTTGCCGTTGGAATAGATCAGACGGCGACACATCTCGTCATACGGCAGGCCATTTTTCAGCGCCTCGTGCACGTAGGCGATCAAGGCCGCGCCTCCTGCCGCCTGCGATCGTAACCGCAGCATATCGGAATAGAAAATCGTCCAGCGGTCGGCGAACCGCTCGTCCTGCAACAACTGATCGATCAGCTTCGCCCGCCGATCGCCCGCAGGCCATGTGCCGAATTCCCGAACTTCGTCCGCGGTGGGAATCCGCCCGATGAGATCGACGTAGACCCGTCGCAGAAACACCGCGTCGCCAACGACCGGCATCGGCTGGAGCGCCCCGTCGGCACCGGGTTGATGTGCCTCGGCAATGAGACGGTCCAAGTCGTGTTCGCCCGCTCCTGTCGTGGCGGCGAACGCACCGAGAAAACAGAGGACACCAGCAGTACACAGCGCACGCGTCATCGGGTCGATCCTCAAATTCGAAAAAGAAGCGAAAACTTCTTTCCTGATAACGGGAAGAATACAGATGTGCGATTGTCAATGCAATCCCCCCTCATTATGGAAACGACAAATCAAGGGACATCGCCACGTTTGCCATTCAACCTCCGTGTCTGTCAGTTCTGGTTGCTTCAAAACCGCAGTTTACCCGCGTTCGGCGACAACCGAGGCGCATGATGATCAGTACGCCGCGTTCGGAACAATGCGGGTGGAAACCTGGCCCTTCAAGCATCTGCCTAATGGTTCGATCTTTAGCGACGCTTGAGAAACACACCGGGTCACGTTTACCGACCTAACCGCCGGCTGCGCCGACGGGCGCGACGCCGCAGGAGCGTCGTCGCGACAATGTGGCGGACGGCGTTCCTACGACGCCGCGGGCGCATGTCGCAAGTCGCGATCGGAACGCGATCAGAAATTAGACGAATTTGAGGCGAAAATTCTGGAAGAGGATCGCAAGGTCCGCGAGGCTCTCCCGAGAGAATACCGACGTGCGAGCCGTGGCGATCGCGCTGAACGAAAAACGGAAGGCGATGCTGGCGTGCCAGGACTCCCTGGTCACCCTGGAGCGGGCCATCCAGTCCGAACCAATCCGCTCGCCGATTCCGACCGGTCGTTCGCCCAAATGGCGCCGCCGGGTTTTGTGGGGGACAGCCAGCGGAGGAGACAGGTCGTTGAGCCTTCGTATCGGAAACGAACCGCGGCGCAGCCGCACACGGGTATTCCAAACCGTATCCGTTTGGTTTGGCTCGCGTGGATCAAAATCCAAGCTACGGAGCGAGTCTCAATTGCCGCGGAGCGACATCGGTCGGCCTCGGCGGAAGCCGCCGCTCGAGCGGTCGGATGCTTCGAGTTCTTCCGCCCGTCCGAGTGACCGACGCGCGCCACCGCGTGGTGGTGCCACTGTTTCTGTTTCTGAGTCCTCCCATTCCGATGGAGGGGAGGCCATTTCAACCTCCGGCTCATGTTCCCGAGATCGGGTGCTGGATTTCGACGGACGTTTCATCTGCGCCCGCACGTCGGCGGGGGGCAGGCCGCGGAAACTGGCCGATCGAATCGCCCCGCCGTCGGGTCCGCCAGCCAGCGTTCGGCGGAGATCTTCCCCCGGTTCATGAATCACCAGCACGGTTCCAACGGCGGCTTCGCCATCTTCCTCAGGAATCAGACAGACAATGTCCCCTTTGCGTGCCTGTGCCAGCGCCTTCCGCAGCATCGTGTGGGTCGTTGCGCTCCCTGGGGCGCTCTCGCCCGAACCACGATCGATATTCGCGGTCACGACACCTTTTCCCCGGCTTCCCCCTTTGGGCTCTCGCCGTTTTGAAACAGGCTCAGCCGCAGGATCGTCTTCATCCTCTTCTTCGTCGATTGCCAGCGGCGAGTCGTCTTCGTTCCGTTGTCCAGCCGGGCCGCCGTCGAGGGACTCCTCTTCCGCACCGTCGGCGGAACTTCCCAAGTCGGCGATCTCACCCGACTCAGCGCCAGCGGTGGCCCCTTCAAACAGGTGTCCCAATTGAGCCCGTGCCAACAATCGATATACCGGCTCCAGTCCTGCGTACATCCCGTCTTTGTAATTGGGATCTTCCGCCATACAGACCCCCACCACTTCCCCCGCCTGATTGAACAATCCCCCACCCGACCGACCCCGGACGGGAATCCCTGTGCATTCCAGGTTGTCTGGTCCCTTGTAGCGGTTGAGAGCGAGCACCTTGTGCTGTTCGAGGGTCGGAGGTTGACCGCCGTTGCAGCCCACACTGACCAGTGGGGAACTCTTGGGTGGCTTTGTTCCCCGAGCGGCGAGCGGGCAACATGGCAACGGCTTATCCGTCGGAATCGAGATCAATGCCACGTCGCCATCCAGGTCCGCCGCAATCTTTTTCGCCGCGACAACCCGCCCCGATCCCTTTTCAAAGACCTCAACCATCAACCGACTGGTTTTGTCGTCCCAGTGTTTGAAGAGATGTCCACACGTGAGTATCAGTGCCTGTTCGTCGCCGTTGTAAATGACGGTCCCGGTTCCCACGTCGTCGCCCGATGCGTCTTTCACACGAATTCGCACTGTCGCGGGAAAGGGCTGGTTGGTGACCAGTGGTCCGACCGATTTTGGCTTTTCCGGCGATTGACCCCGGGGAGCTGCGACGGCCCCCGGCTTGGCTTCTTCGTTGGGTCGCGGGACGGTCTTCCGCGGCACCGCCGCCATTTCGGCGTCGCGGGTGCTGACGTCACGAGTGTCGGGGGCGGGAACCTGTTGACACATCTGCCGCAGCGTCATTTCCGACTGCGGCCCGGTCAGTTGTTTCACCACCTTGCCATTCACCACGAGGATGAACGTGGGAATTCGCGTGACCCCGTATTTCTTAGCCAGCTTCTGATTCTGGTCGAAATCGACCTTATAGATCGGGAGCCCGGCGCGCTCCAGCCGGGAGACGATGGGACTCATCTCCTGGCACGGACCACACCATTTGGCCGTGAAGTCGAGTACGCCGTTGTCGAGGTCCGGGGCGGCGGAACCGCCCAGGACACTCGCAACGAGCAGAACGGGGAGCGTGAGCATCCTTGTCAGGCCTCCCTGCCTGTAGTTTTGTAGGTTTCGCCACGCCGTTGCGTAACGATTACAACACCGCATCCTGCGGACATTGCCAGGATTGCCGGTTTGTAGCGGTCTAGGCGGATTTCGCCAAGTCCGATTCCCCAGTACGCAGTTTGCGTGCCCAGACGTGTACTTTCTGGAGTCGGGGGAACTATAATTCCGGTTGATTGACCAACCTCCCCCCCGCGATCGACTGCTGGCGGCATTGACCTCGCAGTGACCCGGGGTCTGTGTTCCCTCCCCGCAACCGCCAGCCCGATTCGCCGGCAACCGCCCGACAGCACCCCGTCGGGTTTGGAAAAGACTCCATGGTGTCAGAACCTCAAATGCGAACTGCGGTCGATGCGCCCCCCGACCGCCGGTGGACAGGCGCGAGCATCGTCCGGCTGCCGGCCTTTATGGCGTTCCTGGTGCTGCTGGCCGGAATCTGCGGTTGCGATGAACAAGAGCCAATTCGGCACTACTCAGTCGACAAACCCCCCGCACCGGTGCGTGCCCCACTCCCGGAGCCAGAGCCGATGCATGGGATGGGAGGAATGCAATCGCAGCCGGCACGTCCCGCCGAACGAACCGATCCGCCGACCGACCGTATTCTCGGGGCGATTGTGAGTCAGGGGGAGCGGACTTGGTTTTTCAAAGTGCAGGGGCCGATCGCGGCGACCGAGAGTGTGGTCAAACCGTTTGGCGAGTTGGTTCGCACGGTCCGGTTTGAAAATGACCAGCCGAACTGGGATCTCCCTCCGGGCTGGGAACCGGCGCAGAATCCCGAAGGAAAAGGACGATTCGCCACTGTGTCGATTCCCGCCGACGGGAAGCCGCTGGAAATGACCGTGTCTGCGCTCGTGACACCATCGACCGACCCGGCGGCCTATCTGTTGATGAATGTCAACCGCTGGCGCGGGCAATTGAAGCTGCCCCGGTTCGGAGCCGAGGGGTTCTTCAAGAACTCCGAGACGATCAAACTGGAAGATGATCTGACGGCGTGGGTCGTGAATCTGGTGGGCTGGACCCAGGAAAGTGAGGGGCCACTGACACGGCCCCCGATGGCGTCGGCGGGTCAGGAGCGACCGGCTCAGGGATCTCCGAAGCTGCCGTTTCAGTACAAGGTGACTGACACCTGGGCACCGGCGGAGTTGAACCAGTTTCGAATCGCCGCCTGGAAGGTGAAGGATGGCGACCAGCTCGTGACGATCACGGTCACAGTCGCGGGAGGAAACCTGGTCGACAACGTCAATCGTTGGCGGGGGCAGGTCAAACTTCCGCCGTTGGATGCCGCCGAACTGCGGAAGACGATTCAAGAGATCAAGATGGGCTCAGCGACCGGTTCCTACGTGGTCCTCGCCGCTCCCGAAGGGACCGAGAATCCCGAAACGATTTTGGGGGTGGTTGTCCCCACCCCGGATCGACAGTACTTCCTCAAAATGCAGGGGAACAGTCCCCTGGCGGCGCGCGAACGGCAGAACTTCGAAGCGTTCGTTCAATCCGTTCAGTTTCCGTAAGCGAATCAGGATTTCACCGATGAGTGCCACGATCGAGTCGAACCCGCAGATTCCCGCCCCGGCTCGTGCCGCCACAACCGGGGGCTTCTGGCATGTGATCCGCAAGATCCTGCTCCCCCTCTCCTCCCTGCGCCTGACCGTGGCCCTGCTGGGGATGGCGATTTTCATTGTGTTCGCGGGGACACTCGCCCAGACCAAGGTCGATGTGTGGGTCGCTGTCCGCGACTACTTCCGCACGGCGATCGCCTGGGTGCCGCTCCAGTATTTGAACTTTCCAAAACCGTTCATCCCTGGGTGGCCCGATCTGAAGGGATCTTTTCCGTTTCCCGGGGGCTGGCTGATTGGGACCGTCATGGCGGTGAATCTGGTGGCCGCCCACACGGTGCGATTCAAGGCACAGGCCAAGGGGAAGCGGCTGTTGGGCGGGCTGGCCGTCCTGGCGGTGGGGATTCTGGTCACAACGATGGTGATTCTCGGCGGCTCGGGTTCGGGCCTGCAGGCCGAGCCGACTGTCAGTTGGACCCAAACGTGGACCTTGTGCAAGCTGATTCTGGCAGCCGCCGGCATTGGCCTGGTCGGCGCGGGAGTCATGCAGAACACCCTGAGTTCCGACATGCGCAAGCTGTGCGTGATTGGTGGCGGCATTGTCGAGCTGATCGCACTCACCCTGTTCGTGCTGGGCGACCGCGTGTCGCTGGGGGATTCCTCCATGCGGATCCTGTGGCAGCTTGTTCAAGGGGCAATGTCGGGCGTCGTGCTGGCGGTCGGCTGCTGGCTGATTTTCGGCAAGCGGGGAGGAGTGGTTCTGCTGCACGGTGGTATCGGCCTGTTGATGTTCAGTGAGATCCTGGTCGGGATCTCGGCCGACGAAGCTCAGATGCACATCAAAGAAGGGGAAACGGTCAATTACCTGCAGGACATTCGCGAGGTGGAACTGGCGGTCGTTGACCAGTCGGCTTCCGACAAGGACACCACGACCGCGATTCCTCAGTCGCGCCTGATGGAGCCGTTCGAAGACACCATTCACCCGTTTTTCTCGCGGTCGTTTTGCCGCAAGATGCCCGAGAGTCTGCGGTCAATCTTCCAGTGCAAAAAGGGAGATGCCCTGATCACCAGTGACGATCTGCCGTTTGATGTGGTGGTCGTCGACTACTTGCAAAATTCGCGGATGGGACCGGTTGGCGGAACGGACGGCAAAATCGAAAACCCGGCGACCAAAGGGCTGGGCCTCACCACGCAGGCGACACGCATCCCCGCCGGGACCGGGGTGAAGTCGGAAGCGGTGGACGACACTTCGGTCTATGTCGAGTTCCGTAAGAAAGGGACCAGCGAGAGCCTGGGGGTTTACCTGTTCAACATGCTGGCGACGCGATTTCAGGATTCGCGGGCCCGTTCAGGCTGGACCGATGCTGAGATCCGGGCGAATACTCCGCCCTTTTTGTACGAGCTTTCCAAGCCGCAACTGCTGGAATTGGACGGCAAGAAATACGACGTCGCGCTGCGATTCAAACGCGTTTACAAACCGTTCTCGGTGCAACTGACCGATGTGCGGTTTGACAAGTACATCGGCACCAACACGGCGAAGAATTACTCGTCGGACGTGGTGCTGACCGATGGCGGCATGTCGGTCGAGCGGCACATCTGGATGAACAACCCGTTGCGGTACGGTGGGGAGACGTTCTACCAGTCGAACTACATGCAGGACCCTCTGACGGGACAGGAAGCGACCGGTCTGCAGGTGGTGACGAACACCGGGTGGATGATTCCGTATGTCTCGTGCATGATCGTCGCGGTTGGCATGGTGTTTCAATTCGGGTTGACCCTGTTTCGATTCCTCGGCCGGTCGGCTCGTGGTCGAAACGTTGAGTCACTCACGGACACAGACTTCGGGAATCGCGACGGGCGAACCGCCGAACCCGTCCTGTTGCCGACACGTCCCGGGAAAGCCGATTGGATTCTCGCGGGGCTGGCTGTGGCGGCGTGCGTAGCGCTGATGATTGGAGAAGGGTTCGGCAAGAAGAACAGCTTTGGAGATTTCGACCTCAACCAGGCGGCGAAGATCCCCGTGGTGTACGAGGGGCGAATCAAGCCGATCGATTCACTCGCCCGCAACACATTGCAGGTGATTTCGAATCACGACAATGTGCCCGACACGGGCAGCACGAAGCTGACCGCGATCCGCTGGCTCTTTGACGTGATGTCGGGGGCTTCGGACCAGAAGGACGGCCCCCCGCGCTCGGAATTCCACAAGGTGTTCCGGATCGACAATCCCGAAATGGCGGAGTTCTTCAAGTTGGAATGGCGCAAGAGCCATCTGTATTCCCGACGGGAGATTGCCAAACAGGCGGACAAATTCCACGCCGAGGTCGATCGGCTGCGCGAGAAACGGGGGAATGAAAAGGAGATCGCGCTGCGAAATGAGGTGGCGAAAGCGATCGCGAGTGAAGTGACCAAAGACGCGGTCGGCGACATACCGGAGGCAAAAGTCGCGGGAAATTCGACTGAGATCGCTGCCGAGATCGCCTCGGAAATTGAGAACGCGAATGAAAACGTCGACGCGCGGCTGCTCGCGAAACTGATCGCGCGAGTGATCGTGCGGACCGACGTGAAAGCGGACGCGAAAGTGATCGCTCAGGAAATCAACCGGGTCAATCAGAGGGCGATCGCCAAGGCGGGAGCCAGCGCGGTGGCGAGCGCGATCGAGCGGGAATACGCGGCCGCTCAACAGAACTTCGACGCCTTCGAGCGAAAGATGCTCGATCTGGACCGGCGCATCCGGGCCTATACCGCTGTGGAAGCCTCGATGGCGGTCAAGCAATTCCCCTCCGATCCCGACACCGAGCTGATTGAGGCGTTTCGCGCGCAGGCCCCCCGGGTACGGGCGATGGTCGAATCGAACGAACAGAAGCTGATGAAAGGGATGCCCCCCCTGGCGGTGCCGATGGTGGTTTCGGACGGGAAGCAAGACGGTGTGGAATGGAAACCGCTCGTCACCGCGACCGAGCGGGATTACATCCTCGCGAAGATCTTGAAGCAGCAGGATCCGTCCCGCGCGGTCGCGCTGTGGAATGAAATTCTGACGAGCTACGCGGAAGAAAAGCCGCTGGAATTCAACCGGGCGGTGCGATCGTATCTCGACCTGATCGCTGACACTCCGCCCGCGGAGTACCAGCCGGCGAAGACCGGGTTCGAGGCGTCTTACAACAGTGTGGCCCCGTTCAAGATCGCGTGGACGCTGTACCTGCTGGCGGGGATCGCGACGCTGATCGGGTGGTTGTTGGCGGTGGCTGGCGTGGGTCGGCCGGTGCAATGGGCCACGTTCATCGGTCTCCTGGTGATTTTCGTTCTGCACACCGCGGCCCTCATGGGGCGAATGTACATTTCCGGGCGTCCGCCGGTCACCAATCTGTACTCTTCCGCAGTCTTCATTGGTTGGGGAGCGGTCGTGGCCGGTCTGGTGCTGGAATGGATCTTCCGGATGGGGATCGGGAACGCGGTGGCATCGGTCGCTGGCTTCATCACGCTGTACATCTCGTTCACCCTGGCGGGAGACGGAGACACGTTCACGGTCATGCAGGCGGTGCTGGACACGCAATTCTGGCTGGCAACGCACGTGGTCACGATCGCGCTCGGTTACACTGCGACATTCGTCGCGGGAACATTGGGAACGCTTTACGTCTTCCATGGAGTGCTGACTCCCTTCTCGACCCCCAAGACCCGCGCGACGCTGACTTCCATGACGTACGGCACATTGTGCTGCGCGATCATTCTGAGTTTCGTCGGAACGGTGTTGGGGGGTCTCTGGGCCGACGATTCGTGGGGTCGGTTCTGGGGCTGGGATCCGAAAGAAAATGGCGCGCTGATGATCGTGTTGTGGAACTCGCTGGTGCTACACGCCCGTTGGGGCGGAATGGTCAAGGACCGGGGACTGGCCGCCTTGGCCATTGGTGGCAACATCATGACCGCCTGGAGCTGGTTCGGCGTGAACGAACTCGGGGTCGGACTGCACGCCTATGGATTCCGCGAGGGAACGGTCATGTGGCTGGGACTGTACGCCCTGATCAATGTGATCTTCATTGGCTTGGCCTCACTGCCGACGGCGTGGTGGTGGAGCTACACGGCGGGCATCCGACCGCTCGGTTCGCTGAGCAGGACACCCGCCGGCGCGAAAGCCTAGGTAACGCCTGTGCGTGTCGTTCCCGTCCTGGATCTTTTGAATGGCGTCGTCGTCCGGGGAATCGCCGGCCGACGGGAGTCGTATCGTCCCGTCGAAAGCCGGCTGGTGCCGGGGAGCGACCCGCTGTCGATTGCCAGCGCGTTTCGCGACCAGTTGGGCCTCACCACGCTGTATGTCGCCGACCTCGACGCGATCGTTCGGGGAGATCCCGGCTGGGAGACGTACCGGCAGCTTGCCCGCGCGGGGTTTGAACTGCTGATTGACGCGGGTGTGAACAGCCCCGAAGTCGCACGCAGGATCCTGGATTCCGGCGCGAAATACGTGGTCGTGGGGCTGGAGTCGTGTGTCAGTCCCGAGACGCTGGAGAAGATCGTGGCTGAGATCCCGCCCGGACGGGTGGTCTTCAGTCTGGACTTGAAATGGGGCCGCCCATTGGTTGCCCCGGGATGCTGGATCGGCTGGGAGCCGCTGTCGATCGCGCGGGTCGCGTTGAAGGCGGGTGTCGACGGCCTGATCGTTTTGGACCTCGCCGGCGTGGGGGTTGGTGAGGGGATTCAGACCGCCACAGTGTGTCAGTCGATTCTCAAGGAATTCCCCGACACCCGCCTGATCACCGGGGGAGGAGTGCGACACCGCTTGGATTTGGCCCAGGAAGCGGCTTCGGGGGTCGCGGGAGTTCTCGTCGCATCCGCCCTGCACGACGGACGACTGACAGCCGCCGACGTCGCCCTCTACAGCACCGGATGGCCGGGAACCGTTGTTTTGAAAACAGAATCAACATAGGCGGTTCGCCGCGGCGAGCCGGCCCCGCTGGATCAACAATGCGACTCCAGGGCACCAGGGCCATGCCCAGCACCACCGGCGCTGCCCTTCGAAGCTCGACACCCCTTTCTACTCCGCGCGGTCCGCGTTGAGACATTTTGCTGGAGCCGCGACCGTCAGGAAGCGGGAGTTTGATACCGCTTCCCGACGGGCGCGGCTCTCCGAAATTGTCTTGGTTCCGGCCGTGCGAGGTATCACTCAACCGCAAACGAGTTTCCCGGCCAACGACCCCGGCGTGCCGAAAACCCCGCCCATTGTGCCGCCCAGGCGGGGAGTTGAAAAAACAAGAGCGGGTGATGGGGATCGAACCCACGACAGCAGGCTTGGGAAGCCAGCACTCTACCACTGAGTTACACCCGCGTACGAGCCTGTTCGCAACGCGATACTAACGTACAAACCGCGGGGCGACCGGTCAAGTAACCAGCACGAGTTTGACTCATCCTCGTGCCAGATCGGTGACCAATATTCGACATTTCCCTTGCATTCGACGGTTTCACGAATCAGAGTACCTCCATCCCTGCACATCCCCTCAACCACGAGATCTTGAGAGTGACTGACAACTCGGCGGATGCCCGGCGGAACTCTGTCGATCGGCCTGATGCCCAGACCGGGGTGAATTCGACTTCGGGGGGTTCGAACAGTCCTCCCGCCAAAGCAGGGCATGCCTCTCCCAAAAAGATTCTGATCGGGCTGGCGCTGGGAGCCGGCCTGGGGCTTGTGGCGAACTACCTGTTTCGCACACCGGTTGTCGCCGGTGCCGACAGTCCGCTCGATATCGACCTCAACGGAATCGACGACCGTCTCGACTGGTTCCGCGTAAATGTCGCTGAAGTTGTGGGGAAACTGTTCCTGCGGCTGATGTTCATGGTGGTGCTGCCACTGGTCGTTTCGGCACTCGCGCTCGCAGTCGTTGAGATTGGCGATTTGCGGAAGCTGGGACGGATTGGTGTACGCACTCTGGCGTTTTCGGGATTGCTCTCCGCGTGTGCGGTACTCCTTGGTCTGTCGCTGGTCAACATCATCCGCCCCGGCGAATCCCTGTCGGAATCGAAGCGAACGGAACTGGTCGAACGTAACGCCAGCAGTTCAACAGACGTGGTCAAACAAGCCGAACGCTCCAAGAGCGGTCGCGATATCATCGTCGACATGATTCCCGAGAATCCGCTACAGGAAATGGTCGGCGCGGTTGATGGCAGCTCGAAGGGGAACGGCATGCTCGCCGTCATGTTCTTCGCTCTGTTCCTCGGGGCGGCGATCGCCGCCAATCCGGAAAAATGTGGCGTACTCATCGGCTGGCTCGAAGGACTCAACGCGGTCGCCATGGTCATCATTGGCTGGGCGATGGTGCTGGCTCCACTCGGGGCGGGCTTCCTAGTCTTTTCAATCGTCGCCCGACTCGGTTTCGATGTGCTGATCACACTCTTCTGGTTCGCGCTGACCGTGCTGACCGGGTTGTTATTGCAACTGGTGGTGGTTTACCCGATCGTCATCGCGCTCTTCAGCCGGTTTTCTCCCCTGGCGTTCTTTCGTGGGGTCGCCGAGGCGATGGAAGTTGCGTTCGGCACCTCTTCGTCGAACGCGACGCTCCCCACCGCGCTGCGTGTGGCGGAAGACAACTTGAAGCTCCCCCGGGAGACCTCACGCTTCGTTCTCACCGTTGGCGCAACGGGCAATCAGAACGGCACGGCTCTTTACGAAGGGGTCGTCGTACTGTTTCTGGCCCAGGTTTTTGGTGTGGAACTCACGACGGGTCAGCAACTGCAGGTTGTGCTGATGTCGATCCTCGCGGGGATCGGCACCGCAGGAGTCCCTGGTGGTTCGTTGCCGCTGATTGTCGTGCTGATGCGATCGGTCGGAGTTCCGGGTGAGGGGATCGGCATCATTTTCGGCGTCGATCGGATTCTCGACATGTGCCGAACGGTGTTGAACGTGACCGGGGATCTGGTCGTCGCGACGTGCGTGGCGGGAAACGAGCGGGCGAAAGAGTCGACCGCAACTTAGCGTGAGTTTTAACCCACGCGCCAACGCTACGCCGCCACCGCAGACTCCGATTGCCGCGACTTCGTGTGGGTATAAACCCACACTACGGGGTCGGCATCCTGCCGGGCTGTCTCAGTCACCGTGCTTTTGACGCAGCCGCGCCGACAGTCTCACGATCCACTGCACCCGTTCAAACTCGTTGAGCCAATCCTGGACGACGGCGGAGAGCAGTTCCTCTGGCTCGGCGATCAGTCCGGTCGGACAGGCCGGTCCCAGTTGTGCCTGCGCCATCGCGCGGTACTTGGAAATCGTCCGGTCACCGTAGAATCCGACCTGAAAATCGTCTTCCGACAGAAACAGCAACACCGGGACGCGCGCTCCGCCACAGACCGAAAGAGCGGCTCCCAGATCGGGATTGGCGTCCCGATCGAAATAGCGGATGCGAATCTTGGGATTCGCGATTTCAAAATGATCGAAGATCGGACACTGATTGACGCAGTCACCACACCACGCGCCGGCCAGACAGAGAACTTTGACTTCGCGTTGAAAGCTCGACAACAGCGTTTTCTGCGCGTCGGTCAACAGAATGCGCTCATGCACACCCTGCCAGCGCCGCCGTTGCTCGTCGGTGCCGAACTTGTGCAGAAAGTCGTGGTAAGTGAGACCGGTGTCGAATTTTTCGCCGTAGTTGAGCATCGAATGGGTCCGTGGGCAGTTGTCCGTTGTCACTGATTGAAGTGTAGTCCCCAGTGGTGAATTGACCAACACTGGCGAGCGGGGTGGCGTCAGCCCCCTGCGTTCTCCGCGTCCCCTGCGCGCCCCACCAATCTTAAATCAAACCACCCCCTCATCGCCCGCTTCCACCGACCGGCCTTCCTTCAAAAACCTATCTCGAATCACCTCCGCGTGCATTAGAATCTTCTTGATCGCAACCGGTATCTGCGCCAGATCACTTTCATCTCCCAGCAAAACCGGATGATGCAACGTGAGGATTCCCGTGTCGGCTCGGGTCGCTTCGCTCAAGTTTCCTACGGCGCGAAACCGCCGCGCGGAGTGAATCTTGTGTAGGGCACGCAATCCCGGATCGAGCGCGATCCCTTCCGCGCGCACGGCGATCGCGAATTGGTTTCGTGTCAGTCCATCGGCATCCTGCGACTCGTAGCGCATTCCCCATTTGTAGAACACAGATCGAGAATCTCCCGACGCCAGCGGAAACGGGTTCAATTCCTTGGTGACTTCGATCGCGTGTCGGGCTTCCGCACGGAGCGGCGCGGTCGCTTTCGCGAACTCCGGCCGCAACCATTCGACCGCGACCAATCGACGTTGATTCCACTCGGGAAGGAATTCCCATTGCGGTATCAACGCCGCCCCCTGCAATTCCGACATAGGGTAGACGTCGTTCCCCCGCAAGACGTGCAGGCGGATTCTCTGTGCGACATCCGCCCTCCGGGTGAAGACCGCCCCTCCGCGACCGGCCGTCACGAGTTTGCTGCCACCAAAACTGAGAACTCCCACGTCCCCCCAGGTTCCCGCTGTCCGACCGTGAACCCGGGCCAGCGGTGCCTGACACGCGTCTTCCAGGATCGGCACACCGGCCCCGTCCGCGATCGCCCGCAAGGTCGGCATCTCCACGATCGCTCCGTGCAAATGCGACGCGATGATCGCCTTGACTTTCGGTCCAAGAGCAGCGGCCACTTGTGAAACATCCAGACTCCAATCGTCGGGACGAATATCGACCAGAACCGGAATCGCCCCCAATGCCAGCACGTCCTGGAAATTGCCCTTGAAGTCGTAGGCCGACAGAATCACCTCGTCACCGGCGGCGACCCCCAGCCCCCGCAGCGCAAGTTCCACCGCCGCCGTTCCGCTACAGGTCAGCACGACATGTTCCACCTGGTGCGACGCGGCCAGCAGCGATTGAAGTCGCTGGCACTGTTCCCCGTGATACCGCCCCCAGGAACCATCGCGCAGCGTTTCCCGCAAAATCGACGTGAGCGCCGGATCGGTGGGGGGCCAGGTCGGTGGACCGGAGGGGCGAACAGGAGAGCCACCCAGAATTGCGGGAAGTTCGGAGTTCACGAGCTGGACGATCGGGCGTGTGAGGGAAGTTGCGTGCCGAGACCGTTCGACACCCGAAGAATCTCGATTCCCTCCTGGCGGACCAACAGGGTAACATGATCCCATACGGCGCGTCGCGTCCCTCTGTCGGCGCACCGTCAACTTCCCTGGTGTTCCCAATTCGGGATGCGCGTGTGTGGAGATCACCTGTGATTCGCTGGATTGCCGTTGCGCTGATCATGGGAGGCGGAATCGCCACCTGTTGGCCCTGGGCGGCCCGACCTGAACCCGACGAACAGGCCGAGACAGAACCGGACGGACCTGAGGCCGGCGCGAATGAGCCCGATGCGCAACCTGAAACCCCTCGGTCCCCTGGACGCCAACGTCGGCGGGTGCCTCGCGAGCGTCCCGAGTCGGATCTCCCCACGCGTGATCTGGTCCTCCGCGGCCATGCCGAGGATGACGATTCGACGCCCGAGGATCTGATCCTCGAAACACTCGATCGGGAACTTGCCGTCAACTTTGAAGCCAAGCCCCTTCGCGAAATCCTGACGGAACTCGCCAAGACCGCCGGGATCAATTTGTCTCTGGAGGAATTCCCCCCGAACACAACGGAGGAACAGAGTGCGGAGGCTGACCATGCTGCCAAACCGCCGATGTCGGCGCTCGACGGCCCTGTGACAATTCACGAAACCGAGATCCGGTTCGAAACGTTGCTCGAGCGCCTGTTAGAACCGGTTGGTCTGGCATGGGCGATTCGACATGACGCGCTGTGGATTCGAGAGGAATCCCAGGTGGACTTTCTTGTGGAATCGAGAACGTACGATGTCGCCACGCTGATCGCGGCGGGTCACAAACCGAACGAATTGGTGAAAGCGTTGATTGGTGCGACAGGTTCGTCCGGAAAGGGACCTCGGGGAATCGCATTCACAGGTGGTGTGATCATCGCGTGCCGCAATCAGCCTCAACAGCGAATCATCGCGAAAATTCTGTCGGAACTGGACGAGATCGCCGAGGGGGCAGAAGTCGGGGACAAACATCGGACGGCACCACAGGCGGGAATGCCGCGCAAGCCCTTCACCGTGCAGCCGGTGAAGCTTGTCCGTGTCGCGGACGAAAAGCCGAAAGTCCCCCGGGATGTCCAGATCCTCGAAGCTCTCGACGAGCGGCACGACGTCGAATTCCACGATCAGACGCTGGCCGAGTGTCTCGTGGCGCTGGGGAAGATGTCCGAGATTCCGATCTTGGTGGATCCGAACCGAATTGGGACCGTTCTTGCCGGCGCTCTCGAGGAACAGCCCCGGGTCACGTTGAAGAATGCGCGTTTGGAATCGATTCTGGGAACCCTGCTGGAGCCGCGCGGTTTGGCGTGGATCATCCGGCACGAAACCGTGCAGATCGTTCACTCGAATTTCGCCTCTATGGTGGATCGATCGAAAACGTACGATGTCTCCAATCTGCTGGACTGTGGCCATGACCCGCTGGAACTTGTTGACGCGATTCGAGATGTGATGGCGTATTACTGGGGAATCTTCGGACTCGGGTTACGTGACGGATCAATCGAGATCGCGGAGGATGCCCTCGTCGTGCGGCTGAGCCACCGGGGGCACTGGGAACTGGCCCAGATCCTCGCGGAACTCGATCAGATCGTGGAAGAATCGGACGCCGCCGGCGAGACGCGGCCGTTGTCATTCACCTGGGAGAATTACCCAGTCCCCCCGGAATCGACCGAGGCGCTGGCCAAAACTCTCCCCGAAATCGTCGCCCCCCGCAGTTGGAAACAGAACTCCCAGCGTCTCTCGGATAACGCGGAAGCCGAACTCCGCGCGGTCCCCGGCCTGCTGCTGATTCGCCAGACAAAAAGCAATCACCAGGAACTGCGCCGACTGCTGAGGAACAACGCTCTCGAACGTCATCCATCGACCACGCCGATGTAGACCCACGCGCGAACGGTCGTCCCGCCACAGGTCACTTCTCGCGCGACGCGCTGATACCACGCGCCACGTAACTCACCCGGCCAGAGTTCCTCCAGTTCGTCGCAACGGGATAGAGTCTCGTCGTAACGAGCCGCGCTCAAATCGAACAACTCCCCTTCCAGGGAATCACCAGCGGCCGGAACCGCGACGTCGAACCCATGGCTGCCGACCACTTTTTTGAAGTGTGGCAACTTGGCGGGGCGGGCGTCATCGAATCGCCCCGCCAGATATTCCTCGTGGTAGCGGCCCCCCCGGCGAAGTGTGCCGTAGACGAACAGGGGCAATTTTTCTGTGGTCGTCATGGAATGGGGGCCGACAGGTTCTAAGTCGCCAGGGCGTCAAGTACCTTTTGTCCCATCTCGACCGTGCCAATGCTGGGGCCACCCGCCGCGATGTCTTTTGTGCGCCAGCCGTCGGCCAGAACCTTGTCAACCGCTTTCTCGATGAGCGCCGCTTCGGTTTCGAGTTCCAGTGAGTGTCGCAGTAGCATCGCGAGCGCGAGAATCGTCGCCAGCGGATTCGCGATCCCCTTGCCGGCGATGTCGGGGGCCGATCCGTGAATC
Source organism: Planctomicrobium piriforme (assembly GCA_945860955.1). Classification (GTDB taxonomy): domain Bacteria; phylum Planctomycetota; class Planctomycetia; order Planctomycetales; family Planctomycetaceae; genus UBA10511. The sequence continues at coordinate 25,383 of CAMATH010000032.1, read as the reverse complement.
GGCTCATAGAGTCCCGGACCCGGGGTTCCCAACGACGCCGACGGCAACAATCCCATCGATCCGGTGATCATCGACCCCTCATCGGTCAGAATGTCACCGAACATGTTTTCGGTCACCACCACGTCGAAATCGCGCGGCCGCGAGATCAGGTGCATCGCCATCGAGTCGACCAGCACCACATCATACTGCAGATCAGGAAACTCTTTCTTGACGAGGTTCGCCGACACCGAGCGCCACAACCGCGACGCCTCCAGCACGTTCGCCTTGTCGACCATGGTCAGCTTCTTGCGACGTTTCCGTGCCGCCTCGGCGGCGATTCTCACCACACGTTCCACCTCGTGGGTGTTGTATGTCATGGTGCTGTACGCCTCTTCTCCCGAGGGGTGCGGTCGACGCCCCGATTCGCCGAAGTACAGTCCCCCGGTCAATTCCCGGACGAACAGAATGTCGGTCCCGGAGACGATTTCTGGCTTGAGGGGCGACGCGCCGATCAGGTGGGGCGAAGGAGCGATTGGTCGGAGATTGGCGAACAACCCCAGTTCTTTTCGAATCTTGAGCAACCCCGCCTCGGGTCGGGTCTTCGCGTTCGGATCGTCCCATTTCGGCCCCCCGACCGCGCCCAGCAGAATCGCCGCGCTTTTTCGGCAGACGGCGAGCGTCTCGTCGGGGAGCGGGGTGCCATGGCTGTCGATGGCATTGCCCCCCATGGGAAGCGAAACACAATCGAACGTGTGCCCGAACTTCCTGGCGATGGCCGCGAGTACGCGCAGCGCTTCGGTGGTCACTTCCGGGCCAATGCCATCACCTGGCAACACGGCGATTTGGACGTTCAAGATCGGCTTCCAACGACAAAACAGAAGGAATCGGACGGACGGGAAAATCAGAACGGGCGACTGTAGTGAACGAAATCCACGATGGCCAGTCTACCGACTCGCTTCCCGCCCGTTATTCCCAGCAGGGCGAGAAATGCCACGCCGTATCCGAGAAGCGGTTGTCGTGTTCCGCTTCCTAACGGACACGGATCTGTACAATCCGCTGGTTTTCAGTCGCGATGAGTATATACTCCAGCCGGTTGACCAAGAGAGGCTGAATGCCAACCCGTCCCAGGATCACCCTCCTGGCAGCACCGCGCCGGCCGAATTCGAAACGTCTTGTTCATGCCTCGCTGGATCGTCGAATGTCAACAACCCCGCGGACCAGTCACCCACGCAAAGACTCATTTCGGGCGTGTTGGTCCCTCGTCCTCGCGAGCTTATTGACCGTTGGCGGACTGGCGGCCGACGAGACTCCACCACAAACCAATCCGGCCGACGATTCGACTGTCGACTTTGCGAAACGCATTGAGCCGCTGCTGGTCACATTCTGCCACGACTGCCATTCCGGAGAAAAGCCCGAGGGGAATTTCTCCCTTGCGGATCTGCCGCCAGAGTTTGGAAACGCGAAGACCCAGCGAAGCTGGGAATTGATTGAAACCCGGCTGCTCGCTGGGGAAATGCCCCCCCGCGACAAACCGCGTCCCACCCCGGACGAATCGCGAGCGCTCACCGACTGGATCCGCAGTCAATCCGATCGCATCGATCAGCAACGTCAGGCACAGGAAGGGCGGGTTCCCAGACGACGTTTGAACCGCGTTGAGTACGAAAACACGATTCGCGATCTGCTGGGGATCTTTGTCGATTACAAGGATCTGCTCCCTCCCGATTCGGAAGCCGCCGGTTTTGACAATGTCGCCGACGGGCAGCATGTCTCGTCCTTCCTGATGGAGTGCTATCTCGAGGCGGCCGAACGTGGTCTCGATCTGGCAATCGCGAACCGCCCGCAGCCCAAACGCGTCACGCAGCGCTACCTGTGTCGTAATCAGCATCTGGTGAAGAACCCTTCCGAAGATGTCTTTCGACAGGAGGACGAGTCGACGGTCTTTTTCACGTCGTCTCCCTGGCAGGCGATGACGTTGTCGGAGTTCTACCCGCCCGATCGGGGCCGATATCAGTTCCGCATCTCAGCCAGCAGCGTGCAGTCGGAGAAGAAGCCGCTCTCGTATCGCGTGCTGGCGGGACCACTGCTGATGGGGACACGGAATCATCTGGTCGGCTATCTCGACGCGTCAGCGGGGGAGCCGCGCGTTGAGGAGTTCTCGGTCGATCTCGAAGCCCGCAGCACCATCAACATCCTTCCGTACGGACTCGCCTCCTCAAACGTGGTGAAACAGGTCGGGGCCAAAGAGTGGAGCGGTCCCGGTGTGGCGATCCATTGGGTCGAAGTGGACGGGCCGATACACAATGAGTGGCCCCCTGACAGCCACCGCGCGTTGTTGGGAGACCTGCCGCAGATCCGCATTCCCGATCCCCAACGGGGGGACCGGTTCGAAGTGTCTTCGACCGACCCAGCGACCGACACACGCCGGATTCTGACCGCTTTCGCGAGGCGGGCCTTCCGTCGCCAGGTCGACGTTGCGGAGATCGAACCGTATGTCGCGCTGGTATTAACGCAAATCGAAAAGGAACAGCGCTTTGAGCCTGCGCTGCGGGCCGGCCTGGCGGCCATTCTGGTCTCCCCCGATTTTCTGTTTCTGCGGGAACGTCCCGGCCGACTCGATCCATTCGCGCTCGCCAGTCGGCTGTCGTACTTCCTGTGGAGTACGATGCCCGACGCCGAGCTTCTGTCGCTGGCGGAACAGGGAGGACTCGACACCCCCGAGGCGCTGCGCCAGCAGGTCGAACGGATGCTCAACCATCCCCATGCGGCCCGATTCGCCGAGAATTTCGTCGGGCAGTGGCTGGGGCTGCGCAATATCGAAGTGACCGATCCGACCCATATCCTGTATCCCGAGTTCGATGAACTGCTGAAGGTCTCGATGGTTCGCGAGACCGAGCTGTTCTTCGCCGAGCTGCTGAAGGAGGACGCCAGCGTGTTGAACTTCGTCGCGTCGGACTTTTCGATGCTGAACGAACGGCTGGCGAAGCATTACCAGATTCCGGGGGTCGTTGGGATGGGATTTCGCAAGGTGGAACTGCCCTCGGAGAGCCATCGCGGGGGAGTGTTGACGATGGCCAGCGTCCTCAAAGTGACAGCGAACGGCACCACGACGTCTCCCGTCGTGCGTGGTGCCTGGGTGCTGGACAAGATTTTGGGATCGCCCCCCCCCAAGCCCCCGGCCGACATCACCGCGATCGAACCCGACACCCGCGGCTCAACGACGATTCGCGAGCAGTTACAGAAGCATCGGAATGTTCCGCAATGCGCGGCGTGTCATATCACGATCGATCCCCCGGGTTTCGCGCTGGAGAGTTTCGACGTCATCGGCGGTTGGCGCGACCATTACCGCACGACCGGGCTGGGTCAACCGGTCGAGATCGACGGTCGTCGGATGCACTATCTGAAGGGACCGAAAGTCGATCCCTCCGCGGAACTCGCCGACGGTTCGCGGTTCGCGAACATTGACGAATTCAAACGCCTGTTGCTCCGCGATCCCGACCTGATCACCCGGTCTCTCACGGAGAAACTGGTCACCTATGCGACGGGGGGACCGTCCACCCGGTCTGATCGGGCCGAGATCGAGCGGATCGTGGCCCGCTGTCGTGATCGGAACTACGGATTCCGCACGCTCGTCCACGCCGTCGTGCAAAGTCGACTTTTTCTGAACAAGTGAATTCGAGGGAGTTTCCATGCGTCTCGTTCACATACTCGCGGCCCGGCTGTTCCACCTCGCCATCGTCTTCGCGATTTGTGGTACCGCATTCGCATCGGCCGGCGAATTCGCACCGGTTCCCGACTTTCTGCAACTACCGAAAGGCCTCGAACTCGCTCCCTGTTCGGCGGTCGACATCGACACGTCGGGGGGGCTTTATGTGCTGCATCGGGGCAAGACTCCCGTTTTGTATTTCGACAAGCAACACCAGTTTGTCCGGTCCTGGGGCGAAGGGTTGTTCGGCAAGCCACATGGCTTGCGGATTGACCGCCAGGGAAATGTCTGGATCACCGACATCGTGCGGCATGTCGTGCAGAAATACACGCTGGCGGGCAAGCTGCTGCTGTCTTTGGGGACGATCGACAAACCGGGCACCTCGATCGACCACTTCGATCGCCCGGCGGACATCGCGTTTGATACCGCCGACAATGTGTACGTCGCCGACGGATACGGCAACACCCGGGTGATCGTGTTCGACAAAAACGGCAAATACCTCCGGCAATGGGGAAAGCCGGGTGATGGACCTGGGGAGTTCAATGTCCCTCACGCGATTTGCATTGACCGGAAGGGGCGGATCCTGGTGGGGGATCGGGACAATTCGCGCATTCAGGTTTTCGACGCCGAGGAAAAGCTGCTCGCGATGTGGAAGGGGTTCGCACCGTATGGACTGGCGTTGGGCACCGACGACCGACTGTATGTCGCCGACGGAGTCGCGCATGAAGTCCTGGTGCTGGATCTGGAAGGAGAGATCCTGGATCGGTTTGGCGTGAAGGGGGACAAGCCGGGCGATTTCAACGTCCCGCATATGCTGGTGCAGGGAGCGGACAAGGCGCTGTATGTGACGGAAATCGAAAGCAAGCGCGTGCAGAAGTTCGTGCCCAAGGCGAAGTAGGCGTTCTCGGGACGCGAGCGTCGTCGGGATTCTGGGTTCCGCAATGAAATCTCTTGGGTCATCGGCATGACGTTTGCCAAGTCGTTCCCCGTGTGAACGAGAACCGTCCCGCAACTGTTGGTCTGTCGAGGTGCTTTCGATGAGTCTTTGGAAATGGGTTGACGCGCTTCCTCCGATTCCCGAGTCGGCTCGTGTGACTCTGGGGGAAGGCGGAACGCCATTGATTCGGTCGCGATCGATCGGTCCCCGGGCCGGGTTGAACAACCTGTTTTTCAAGCTCGAAAACCTCTGTCCGACCGGATCCTACAAAGACCGCTTCGCGGCGGTCGCCGTCTCCGATATGGTCGCTCGGGGCAAGAAACGCTGTCTGGCGACCTCCAGCGGCAACACCGGGGCCGCTTTGGCTGCCTACACCGCGGCGGCGGGAATCGCCTGCCATGTCGCGCTCGTCGAGACAGCTCCCCTCGAAAAATGCAGGCAACTTCTGGCGTATGGTGCCCGGTTACACCGCATTCGCGGTTTCGGATTTCGGCCCGAAGTGACCAGGCAGGTCTTCTCCGCCCTGCAACAGCACGGCGCGGCGGCCGACGCGGCGATGCAGATCAGCGCGTTCAAATACAGTCCCATCGGCATGACCGGCGTCCAGACGCTCAGCTTTGAACTGCACGAACAGCTTGATTCCCGGGTCGACCACATCTTCTGCCCGGCGGGGGGTTGCGGTGCCGCCGTTGCGGTCGCGCGGGGATTCCGTCAGCTCGTCGAACGGGGTGCGCTGGGCCGTTCGCCCCGCGTGGAAATTGTCCAGCCCCGGGGGAACGATACGATTGCCACCGCACTGCGAACCGGACTTTCCGAAGGGTGTGAAGTGGCGTGCGAAACGAAAATCAGTGGACTGCAGGTTCCCAATCTGATCGACGGGAATCTGGCGATCGCCGAGTGCGGCGCGACCGGAGGGACCGGACACGTCGTCGACGATGCCGACGTCTGGACCACGCAGTCCCGTTTGGCTCGGGAAGAGGGCGTCTTCTGTGAGCCAGCGGGGGCGGCTGCGACCACCGCGGTACTCAACGCGGTCGCGGAGGGTCGTTTGCGCCCCGACGCGATGATCGTCGCACTGATCACCGGTTCGGGTTTCAAGGACGCGCCGTCAGTCGAACGGATGACCGGTTCGTTGCCGATTCCCGTGGTGGATTTTGAGGAATTCGAACGGGCTTTGTAGCGATCAATGAACAAACAAAAACTGCTTCGTATTCATCAATCCCCACAAGAGATCCTGATACCCCTCCTGGGGTGAAGGGCTGCCGGCGAGGTAGGTTTGCGCGAATGTCTTCTCGGCGTCAGTAGGCCGTCGCGACAGTGTGACCAGGTAGAGATCCTGAACGATCTCGTCGTGGCTCTTCTTGTCTGCGAGCAGTTTCGCGACCCGCCCATTCCCATCTGCGATCTTCGTGGCGATCACATCGCCATTCAACGTGTGCAGTGCCTGCGCCAGGTTCTCGTCGGGAGTCCGTTCACATTCACACACGCTTGCCCGTTTTGGCTTGCCAAACGTCACCAGAAACGGATTCGTGTAGTTCGAATCGGGAAGCTCGATCGCCCGGGTTCCCACCGGCAGATTGGGGAATTTGGTGGGGGAACCGGTCGCATAATCGACCGCGTCAAGGAGTGGCTCGGCGGCGAGGCGTTTCACGCGGTAATGGCTGTAGAACCGCGTGTCGGCGAGGTTTTGCGACGTCGGCTGCGAGTCGAGCTGATACAGCCGCGACTGCATGATCCGTCGCATCAGGTGCTTCAAATTGAACCCGTTCCCCCGAAAATCATCGACCAGCGCCTGCATCAACGCCGGGTTACTGGGGGGGTTCGTCGCCCGCATGTCGTCGACCGGGTCGACCAAACCGCGCCCCAACAGCGTCGCCATCATACGATTCACCACAGCCCGGCTGAACTGGGTGTTGTCCGACGCCGTGAGCCACTTCGCCAGCGCGATCCGCCGATCGAGCGGGTCGTCGACCGGTTCGCCATCAAGCGGCGTCGGCTTCATCACCTGACCGGTTCGGGGATGCGTCACTTCGCCCCCCGATCGGACCCAAACCACCGACTCGCCACCAAAGTTGCCGAATTCGGCACTTCCTTTGACCGCCACGCGTGAGAAAAAGGCGGCAAACCCGTAGTAGTCGGCCTGGCTGTATTTCTCGAACGGATGGTGATGGCATTTCGCGCACATCAACCGAGTTCCCAGGAAGAGCTGCGAGGTCGTCTCGGCCAAGTCGGGAGCGTTGTCGGCGATGCGGTAGTAGTTCGCCGGCCCGTTCGAAAAGATTGACCCCTTCGCCGTCACCAGTTCACGCACGAATTGATCAAACGGCTTATTCGTCCGGAACGATTCCCGGAGCCAATTGTGCAGGGCCCACATGCCCTGATCTCCCAGACGGGTGCTGGTGTTCCGGATCAGGTCGGCCCACTTGAGCGCCCAAAAGGCGGCGTACTGGTCGTTGAAAGTGTTCTGATTCGGATCGGGGTCAAATCCCAGCAGACGGTCAACGAGCTTGCGACGCTTGTCGGGATCAGGGGAGTCGATGAACGCGATCAACTCTTCACGGGAGGGGAGCGAACCGATCGCGTCGAGAAACGCCCGGCGTACGAAGGTCGCGTCGTCACACAATCCGACCGGGGCGATCCCCAGCTCGCGGAACTTCGCCGACGCAAGTTCGTCTATGAAGTTCTGATTCTGCCAGCCCGCCAGATCCACTGAGTCAGAAAACGGGACAACCATGATCGCGATCTCGGCCTGCCCCTCGAATCGCACCATGACGGGAGCCTGACCGCGCCCCACCGCGGTGATCAATCCCGACGGACTGATCGCCACGACCGCGTCGTCCATGCTGTCGAACCGTGCCCACGCCGTCACATCGCGGGCCGCTCCGTCGCTGTAAACCGCCTGAACGCGAAGCTGCTGCTTGAATCCGGGGCCGCCAATCCGCTGGTTGGGCGTCACGATCAGCTTGTCGACTTTGGGGGCGTCGGGTCTTGGCGCGGGGGCACCAGCCGCGATCCAGGCGGCGAGAATCTGGTAGTCATTCGACGCTTTCGTCAGTCGCCGGCCACCGCCATGCGGAACTTCCAGCAGCGGCTTCTTGAGGAACAGGCTTTCGTCAGGATTCAACAGATTGACGCGACGCTGCATCCGATCGCGGACGATCATGTTGCGGTCAGCTTCCGGGTCGAAGCCCATCACCGACAGAGTAAACCCCCCTTTGCCATGCTGGCTCGCGTGGCAGGCCCCGCCGTTACATCCCGACTTGTAAAGGATTGGAAGAATGTGTTCGGTAAAGCTGACGGCAGGCTGCGGCCTAACTCCCTCGACCTGCACTTCCACCGTGTGGGAAACCCCCTCCACCGTGACGGTGATTGTCGATTGACCGTTGGCGACCGCCTGCAGGTTTCCCTGGGGCGAGACGGTGACGGCCGTCGGATTGCTCGACGCGAACAGAGCCACGGGCGTCAGGTCGCCGGAGCGGAGCGAGACGCTTCCGTCGCCGGCGGTTTCGGTCACCAGCAATTGCGCCCGCTCGAAGTTGCGGTCGAACTTGACCTGTGCCGGTGTGACTTGAAAATCACCGGCTTGTGCGGCACGGACGGTGGCGCACAGCACACACGCCACGACCGACAGAGTGGACCAGGAACGCATGGAAAGACCTCTCGGGAAATGAAGCCGCGTGGCGATCACGACGGAATCCTCCGGAAACGAGGCGAGTGGTGGGAATCATGGGGTGGGGGCGACACCACGCAATCGAACCGACAGCTCCGACACTCTCCGGGGAGGTGTCGGCCGGTTTAACGTGGGGTGGCACGGTGAACCGCGCCTCAGAAACTGGTCGACGCATTCACGTCCGCCATTATGACGGACGGAAGGGATCGATGCCACACCACCCGGTACCGTTGGAATTCCCGCCGTTCCAATGGCACCCCGAGAATCCTCGGGCGGATAAATCGGGACATCCAAAGCAGCGAGAAGTTGTGGTCTCGGAGGCATTTGCGCGAAGGCAGCCTGCGAGAACGCCCCGGATTACCAATGAAATCGAATTCCCGCCGTAATCCCGTTGAACCAGGCACCGCCGCCGGTGTCGAATGTCGGGTTGCCGGCCAGAATGGTTCCAAATTGAGTCTGCCGATCGGCCAGCGTCAATCCTTCCAACCAAAGCAACTGGTAACCAAACTGGGTCGACCAGCGGTCTGTCAACCGGTAGATCAGTTCGAATTCGAAATCACCAACGAACGCGATTCGGTTTCCTGTGTGACTCCCTGTCCACGTTGGATTCCCCGTGGCGGATGTCTTCTGGATGGACGACTCGGCTTTCCCCAGGTTGTCATACAGCCCGGTTTTGATTCGCACACCGATTTCCAGGGGCGTATTCTCTTTCCAGAATCTTACCGCCGCCCCCAATCAGCACAATCGCCAAAGTCAGCCAAAATCCCGGCGACAGAATTGTGCGACCGAACTTCATGGAATCTCAACCGCTCGCCAACGACAATTAGGTACTCGGCCGTCCACGTCTTGAGGCCGACCCGCTCGACATCCGTGGAATAAACGGATCGACCGTCAAATCACGGCCTTCGAGTATTTCCGGATCTACCGGTTGTCGTCGGAATAATCGTTAAGGACACGGACGAATCGGCAAGGGTGTCGTCACGCCGATGATTCGACAGGGGGGTTGACCCAAACCCAAAACACCGCTCCCACGGCGACAATACCGGCGGCCAGCAGCAGCCCCGCCTTCCAACCGAAATAGGAGCTGAACAAGGGGGTGACGAGTGGCGCGAGAATCCCTCCCAAGTTTCCGATCGTGTTGAGAAACGCTCCCGACGCCCCGCCTTTTTTCCTTCCCAGTTCAACCGCGGTCACCCAGAACGGGGCCTCGCACATCCCCAGCGCCCCCATCGACAGCGCGAACCACGTGACAACCGCGACGGGGTTCGATGTGGACGTTCCCAGCAGCACAAAAAATCCGCTGGCGACCATGCCGAACATGGGTGTGATCGCCCGGCTGAACCAGCAGCGCTTCCACGATTGCAGCGAGTCCAGCAGCACGCCGCCTGTAAACATTCCACCGGCCATCGCGAGCAGAGTGATTGTGGTGTAGGCTCTCCCCGTACTCGTGCCCAATTTCAGTTCCGTGTCGAAGTAATACCCCATCCAATAGAAAAACAGATACTGGAAATAGCTGTAGCAGGCGTAACTGAGAGTCAGCGTGAGCATGCTGAGATTGCGCTGGACCCAGGTAAACGGCCCAACGGGGGAATTGGGAGATGTACCTTCCTGTGCGTCGTTTGCCACCGGCTGTTCGGTTTGTGGAACAGGATCCTCGGCGGTAATCAGCGCGGCCTCGGCCGCGTTGGCCCAGCGGTGCTGCCAAGGATGATCGGTCGCAAGATACGCCCACACAATGGTGAGCAGCAAAGTCAACACGCCCGCGACGAGAAACGCGACGGGCCAGGTGATCCGGTCGGAAAGGAGTCCGAACCCGTAGGGGGTCGCCGCAATCCCCAGCAGCGCGGCTCCCGTGATCAAGCCGTTCGCCTTGCCCCGCCCCGAGTAGGGAAGCCAGAACGAAGCGGCCCGCGCCGCCGCCGGATGGATGGGAGCGCTGACCAGTCCGAGCGCCCCGCGAACCACGAACAGTAACCCCAGCATCCAGGCGACCCCCACGTACCCTGCCAAAGCGGTCGCCGGGACGAAGATCGCCGATCCGAATCCCAGCAGCAGCAGCGCCTTCTTGGGGCCGAATCGATCGATGAACCAACCCCCCGGCATCATGAACAGGGTGTAGACCACGAGGTAGGTTGTATAGACCGCTCCCATTTCGGTGGGGCTGATCTTGTAATCCGGAATGATGTGTTCCGTGCCGGCGATCGAGATGCTGATCCGATTGAAATGCACCATCCCCGCGTAGGACATCAGCAAACCCAAAATCAGCCAGCGAACATAGGTCGGTCTCTGGCCGCCGGAATAGTCTTTGCTGTGGTTTCGCGGCGCGCCGAGGTCAGCCATGGTGGGGATCGCTGAGAGAGGGAGGGATCGCAAGCGTCAACACTGCGTTGGCAGGATAGTGGCGGGAGTGGCGAAGTGTCCATTCCACCGCGACTACTTCAAGACGACGGAGGCCCGTTAGTGACGTACGAAGTCCCACCCTGCGGTGTAACCCAATTGCCAGATTCCGACCGAGTTGCCCGCTGACTCCAAGACGCCAGACTCGTTGTCACCCCAACCGACCCTGCTCGATACGCTCTTTGAAGGATTCCATGTTCATCCACTGCCGACGAACATAAAGACGAATCCCTACCCGGCAGGGTGAAGAATGAGACAGCACGCCAGCGCCGCGTCAATACCTCATCTTCTTCCGCGGGCTGTGGACCGTCCGTGAATGATCTTACCAGTGACCATAGTGCCGGTGGCCGTAATAGCGACGTCCGCCCCAATATCGGGGGCCGTAAACGCCCGGCCCGACGACGACCACGCCGCTGACGGGGGGAGGGGCCGCGTAAATGACTTTGGTTCCCGAGGAACCGACAACGATCGGTGTCTTTAATCCGTTCTTTTGCATCGTGGCGATGACTTCGTCGCTGACCCCTTGATTCTTCATCCGAATGATGTCGTCGGGAGTTCCCTCCCATCGGCATCCCCGTGTTCGGATCGCATTGATGATCACACTGTTCCCCACACCGTTGCGCGTCATCGTCACGACGTCTTCTTCGGTGATCGCCTGCGAAATCGCCTGCGACCGCGCTTCGGAATACGCCGCCTGCGCGACTGCCGCGTCGCGTTCCTCGCGGGCGTCTTCGGCGTTCCCCACCAACCCCCCTGCGACGGCCCCGGTGGCGGCACCAATCAACGCACCTGCCCCCGCATGCCCCCCCGCAGCCTGGCCGACAATCGCTCCCGTCAATGCGCCCAACCCCCCGCCGGCGAGGGATCCGGTCTGTGTGTTGTTCATATTACGGCAACCGCACAGGAACAGACTCAGCAGTCCCACCAGTGTCATTGTGTTCATTCTGGTCACGGTATCACCTCCCTGTGATGCGAACCGCCCGCATGCGAACTCACCGAATCGCGGTTGCTGTCAGATTGTATCGACAATTCGGGTTCTCTCCCAAGACCGAATCGGAGCACCCCGGCGGACCGATTGCCACGGACTTGCGGTAAGAAAAAAGGCGTGCGCGGCGCGATCATTTGCCGGCGTAAGACTTTAGCCGGCGTCGACCGCGCCCCCCGGTAATCCCCCGAACTGGCGGACCGCCTCGTAGACCACCGTGTTCGCCGTGCTGGCGAGGTTCAGGCTGCGAACCACCCCATGCATCGGTAACTTCAGATTCTGCGATGGCTCCGCCGCGAGTATCGTCGCCGGCAGTCCACGGGATTCCGATCCAAACACCAGTACATCGCCCGGCGTGAACGACGCCTCCCAAACCAGGCGACTGGCGGTTTTCGTCAAATACCAAAAGGTCCGCCCGGCCAGCCGCTCGGTCAATTCCCGCCAGTTTTCCACCGCCTCCCAATCCAGATGCTGCCAGTAATCCATGCCGGCACGCCGCAGGTGCTTCTCATCCAGATGAAACCCCAACGGTCGCACCAGCCACAGCTTCGCACCCACCGCGACACAGGTTCGTCCGATATTCCCGGTGTTCTGGGGAATGTCCGGCTGGTGGAGTACGACGTGCAGCAATGGCTCAGGCAGGGTCGACATCAATGGGATTTAGAAGGCGTGTCGAAACGGGGTCACGAAAGTTTGTTCCTCGGTAGCGGCACAGCCTGCGATGCGACCGACGGCGAAGTCCGAATTTGGAGTCGCCCCCAGCAATGTCGGTCGTTGTATTCAGCCGAACGTGACTCGCATAGGAATTGTACGATGGAGTGACAGCCGATGGAATCGACCGGCGCCTCAGAGTCAGCACGTTTCGATTGGAGCTGTCCTCGATCTTTGGCTCAATTCTCGAGTCTTTACCCAAGGAACACAGCCATGACGGGCGATATCTCAGTCTTCCACTTCAGCGGGGGAAAACCGACTTTTGAAGAACTCGGTCAAGAATCGTTACAGATCCAGAGTCATCGTCACCTTCGCCCCCAACCGCTCTCCGACTTTCGGATGTACCAGTTCGCCGCCGCGACAGATCAATGTCTCCCGCACAATCTCGTCCGAGTAATTGATCGCCGACGGACCTTTTGCAAAAATATGCTTCACAAACGCCGCGACGTTTTTTGAGAATAACTGGCTGGCGTGGTACGGCACCATCGCTGGCAGGTTGGTCGGCCCCATCACCGTCGCGCCGCCAACCCGGGTATTCTCGCCGGGCACTGTCGCTTCGCAGTTACCGCCGCGCTCCGCAGCCAGGTCGATCACAATCGAACCGGGCTGCATCTCTTCGACCATGGCGCGCGTGATCAAGCGGGGAGCCGGCTTGCCCGGAATCACCGCGGTGGTAATCACCACGTCGCTCCCCGAGACCGCCTGCGCCATCAACTCCTGCTGCCGACGATAAAAACTCTCGTCCATCGCCGATGCATATCCTCCGGCGCCGGCGGCTCCCTGAGTGTCGAGCGGCAGTTCCAGGAATTTGCCCCCCACGCTCTTCACTTCGTCTTTGACCGTGGGCCGAACGTCGTACGCGTGGACAACTGCCCCCAGTCGGCAGGCGGTCGCGATCGCCTGCAATCCCGCGACCCCCGCCCCCACCACAAACACCCGCGCGGGCTGAACCGTTCCCGCCGCGGTCATGAACATCGGAAACATCCGAGGCAATCCACTCGCCGCCAGCAACACCGCCTTGTAACCGGCGATCAGCGCCATCGACGACAACACGTCCATCGCCTGTGCCCGTGTAATGCGCGGAATCATTTCCAGGGCGAACAACTGAATGCCGCGCGGGGCGAGCGCTGCTGACGCCGCCGCCCCAGACAACGGATCGCACAGTGCGATCAACGTCTGACCCGAGGTAAAACCTGCCGCATCCGCGTCGCTCCAGGCGGGATTGGCCCCCGCCGCCCGCACCGCCACCACAATCTGCGACTTTTCAAGGACCGCCCCCCGCGTCGCGACGATCTTCGCTCCCCGTTCGACGAAAGCCGCGTCGGGGTAACCGGCCGCCTCCCCTGCCCCTTCCTGAACAACCACCGAAAATCCCGACTTGGCCAAGTCGGGCAGCACCGCCGGCGTCAACGCGACCCGGGTTTCGCCGGGTGCGGTTTCCCGCAGGACTCCCACACATTGTCGCGCGCCGGAATCGCTCATGGCTGGTGGTCGCATCTCTTTAACAAACGCTGAAACGAAGGAAGCTCACGCGGTCTCGATCGTATCACGGTGGATCGAGATCGGCCATGTGGTACATCGCGATCCCCGCAGCCACGGCGACGTTTAAGGAATCCACTCCCGCCGACATCGGCAACGTGACCCGCCGCCGGCACGCCGCCGCAATCTCTGCCGAAAGTCCCTCATCTTCATTTCCCAGAAAGATCGCCCTGCGCGATGGAAACCGCGCCCTGCGCAACGGTTCAGCATCCTCCGCCAGCACCGTCGCGACTGACTCGAACCCCGCATCATGCAACGTCCGCAGCACCCGGATCCAATCTTCAGTCTGCACGATCGGCAGCGTGAGGACGCTTCCCATGGAAGTCCTCAAGACCCGTCGAGACCAGGGGGATACTCCCGTCAAGCCCGCGATCAGAAACCGCGCTCCGAACCCCGCCGCCGTTCGGATGATCGTCCCCAGATTGGTGGGATCGCGCAATTCTGGACACGCCACGACGAGTGCCGCTTCACCCGCTGGAATCCCGTCGCACAACTCTTCCAGCGTCGCTGCCGGGGGAATTTGACCGCACGCCAGAACCCCGCGATGAAACTGATAGCCGATCAACTCGGAGATGATTGGTGTCGTCACCACAAACACCGGAACGGTTGGCGGGATGACCGGACGCACCCGTTCCAGCACGGTCTCGGTCCCCACAATCGACACGGTTTCGCAACGACTGGCGAGCAGCCGCCGAACCAACTTTTCCCCCTCGGCGACAAACACCGAGTCAGACACCGCCCCTTGAGCCTTCAGATCTCGAAACGGATCAAGTCGCGAATCGTCAGAAGAATGAATCAGAAACTCGGGCATGAAGTCGCCGGCGGGGGAAATCACTCGTCAAGCGGATCGGAAATGGATCATACCGCGGAGTGTCGCCGGACTCGGCTCAGCATTCCGCGAGCGACACCAGCACTTCGAAGTCGGATCGTCCCGATCGATGGAGTTGTTCATGGGACGGCCATCTGCGTACGAATCGGCTCAACGATTGAGATCTTGCGATCACCCGCCACCTTTTCGAGGAGTTGCACTTGTCCCTTTGGCCAGTGGATTTCGATGGCGTCGACCTGAGTCGCCCCACCGAGGCCAAAATGCAGCGTGCGGTCGCTGGTCGAGGCGTAGCTGCTCCCTCCCTTGACGAGATGTAGCTGTTGTCCCGACGACGTCTTCACTTTGACAAACGCGCCAATCGCGTCGCGGTTGCTATCGCGACCAATCAGGTGAATGGCGATCCAGTGATTCGCATCGGGGGTTTCATTGGCAAGAACCGCGACCGGATCGTTGATATTCGAGAGAACGGCGTCGACCCGCCCATCGCCATCGAGATCACCGACCGCGAGTCCGCGTCCCCGATGTTTGGACGCGAGATAGTCCCCGGCGATCGGGGCGACGTTTTGAAAGCGTTTGCCGGCCAGGTTCTCCAGCAACAACGGCAATTGCGCGACCTCGGAGTTGGCAGGAAATCGGATCACATGCCCATTGGAAACCAGCGCGTCTTCGTCACCGTCGCGGTCGAAGTCGAAAAACGCGGTCCCCCACCCGACATAGATCCCCCCCACGTTGGTGATTCCGGTCATCTGACTGACGTGGGTGAAAAAAACATCCCCTGGATTCTTGCCGTTCTTCTCCTGCCGATAGAGGGCGATGCTCTCCCGTTCGTAATTCGCCACCCAGATATCTGGACGTCCGTCGAGGTTGAAGTCGACAATGTCCACACCCATGCTGCCGTCGGGAATCCCGCGGTCCGAGAGCGCGGTTCCACTTTTCAGTGCGATTTCGGTCAGGTGGCCCCCGTCGTTCATGTAGAAGAAATTCGGGACTGTATCGTTGCCAATATAGACGTCAATATCGCCATCGAGATCGACATCGGCGGCGACAACCCCCAGTCCCTTGTCCTGCCCATCATCGTCCGGGCCAGACTGCCGCAGGCCTCCCTCGACCGATCCGTTACGAAATGTCCCGTCCCCGTTGCTGAAATATAAGGTGTCGGACAATCCTTTGAACCAGCGGGGAGAACAGATCTCTCGCGGCTCATTCTTTTCCGAGGGACTGGTACAGTGCCGATCGTTGGTGGGGGACCAGTCGACATAATGGGCGATGTACAAGTCGAGGTCACCATCGCCGTCGAAGTCGGCCCAGGCGGCGCTGCTGCTCCACAGGGTGTCGGTCAACCGAGCGGCGGCGGTTTGTTCCGTGAACGTGCCATCCCCCTGGTTGTGGAACAGCGTCAGTCCACCATACCCGGTGATTAAGAGGTCAGGAAATCCATCCGAGTCAAAGTCGGCGGCAGCGGCCCCGTGAGAATAGTGGCCGGCGGTGTCGAGGCCGGCAAGTGGGGAGACATTAACAAACTTCCAGGTATCAACATTGCGGAACAGGGCTCCAGGCAATCCGAGCGGGACATAGTCGTTGGAGTAGCCTCCTCCGCCGGGGAAGAACAGGTCATTTCGACCATCGAGATCAAAATCGCAAAGTGCGACCCCACCCCCCAAGGATTCCAGGATCGCAAAATGCTCTGCTTCCTGACCATCGTGATAGGCGAACTCAACGCCAGAGTCCGCCGCGCACTCACGGAAGCGCGCCAGGGTGATCAACTCCTTCGTCGGAGTCCGACGGGCATCTTTGGATGTTGCCAATTTGCCTCCGTCTGATCCCGAATCTCCAGTTTGAACCGAAGACTTTTTGCCAGACTCGGTGACAGGCACGTTCGACGGACCATCCTTGCACGCGGGGAGGGCGAGCAGGAGAATGAACATCAGGCGGTGAACGGGAGGGGGCGACAAACCGAGACCTGGAGAGAGGTTGCGAGGAATTTCGTGTGGAGAAAACGAAGCGGATGACGTATTCTGTTGTAGATTGCTGAATACGATCAAGTCGCTTCCGCCGGTGATTACGCAGGAAAATGAAAAAATTCTAGAATTTCCCGCGAATTGTGATTTGACTGGCGTAATAAAAACGTATAGGAATAACAACGTCGGATTTCAATCTCTGCATTTGCGCCATTCAGGTGCGAAATTTGTCACCACCAATCGGTGGTTTTTTGTTCACTTCCTGTTCCTTCGTTTCTCCCAAAGGAGTGTGCGTATGAAGTGTCTTGCCAAGCGAACGTCGCGTCGCGCCTTCACGTTGATTGAGTTGCTCGTCGTCATTGCCATCATCGGAATCCTTGTCTCCCTGTTGCTTCCGGCCGTCCAGTCGGCCCGCGAAGCCGCTCGCCGTACGCAGTGCAAAAACAACCTGAAGCAGTACGGGTTGGCGATCCACAATTACCACGATGTGTACAACTATCTGCCCAACGGCGGAAGTCGCAGCCCCGGCGGTACTGGGAACTGGGTCACGGACGTACACCCGGCGATCGGTTGGCAGGTGCGCGTCCTGCCGTTCCTCGATCAGACCCCACTGTACAACCAGCTCAACATGCGGCTGTGGTACGATGGAACCAACGGCTACGCCTATCAGCGTCCCTTTGCTGACGGCGTCGTCGGGTGGCGTCACCAGGTTCCGTACGCCCGCTGCCCCAGCGACAACTCGCTCGCGATGGACAACGAAGCCGCTCAATCGAGCTACTCGGGCTCGATGGGATCTCAGTCGACACCATCTGCCGGTGGTGCCGCCTGTGAACCGTATCAGCAATTCATGCAACAGGGCATGGCGCACGGCAACTCCGGTCACGGTGGTTGGTCGAAGGACAGCACCTCGGGTTTGTTCTCGCGGGCAATTCCCTGTGAGATCAACATCAGCGACATTCAGGACGGTCAGTCGAACGTGATCATGGTTGGTGAAATGCTCGGAAAATGCCATGACCACACGGGTGGTGGCTGGTGGCACTTCAACAACTTCGGGAACGCGCACTCGTCGACGCTCGCTCCGATCAATGAACTGACCACCTGTAATCAGGTCTCGGTCGGCAGGATCACGAACACCGCCTGCACGGCCAAGCACAACTGGAATTACAGTTGGGGGTTCAAGTCGAACCACACCGGCGGTGCCCACTTCCTGTTTGCCGACGCGACAGTTCGCTTCCTGTCGGAGAATATCAACCACGTCACCTACCAGCGGCTCGGCGGTCGGGCTGACGGTCAGACGGTCGCTGATTACTAACCGGTCGGCTGACATCGCAGGATTGTGTCGTACGCTCTGCTGAGTTTGACGAGGAGGTCGTAACTGCGACCTCCTCGTTCTTTTTATGGCTTTGGATACTTGTTCGAACCATGTTCCTGAGATATCTTCAGCCGGACTCACCCGTTGTCGGACACGACTCCGTTCTTTTGGGAGCGGGTTGCTGTACTCACTTTTAGTTCTCGTGCTTGCAGGAATTTTCACCATGCGTCGGATCTGCTGCGCTCTCGGATTGTTGGTCTCTTTGACGTTGACTGGTTGTGGCGAATCCGGCCCCGTTCTGGTCGAAGCGGGGGGGAAAGTCACCTACAACAACGCGCCCATCGCGAACGCGACCGTTCGTTTTCTTCCCGCCGATGGTTCGAATAAGGACTCGCCGTTCGGAATGGGGACGACCGATAAGGACGGGAACTTTGAATTGAAAGTCCGTGGCGACAAGGGAGTTCCTGAAGGAACCTACGATGTCACAGTGACCAAACTGGAAGGGGCGGACACCGTGGCTGCGCCCACGAGCACCGATCCCAGCTCTCCCGACATGATGAAGATGATGGCGGAGGCGGCGGAGCGGTCGAAAAATCAAGGAATGAATGCCCAACCCGAGAAACCCAAAACACTGATCCCGTTGAAATACAACGAGGTGGCCACCAGTGGGTTCAAATTCACCATCAAGAAGGGTGACCCAAACAACAAGAAGCTCGACCTTCCCTTGGCTGACTAGTGCCCAGTGACGTTCGAAGCGCGAGATTCGCGTGAGAATTCAACGACCCGAGCCGTCAAGACGGACTCGGGTCGTTTTTTTTCAACGATGCGCTTCGGGGCTGGGATCCCCCGAACTCCAATAGCAATGCCCGTTGATACGCGCACCGCCGGAATCAAAACAATTTCGGGGAGCCGCGCCCGTCAGAAAGCGCCTCCATCAACATACTTCAACCCAGACTGCCGGAATAGCGAGCAATTCCATCCCATTCATCCCATTCATCCTCTTCATCCTGTCAAATTCAGTCCGTCTGTCGTGCGCACTCACCGAGCCGCTCAACCACAGTGACCGTAGAGGCCCACACGTCCGACAAGCTGCGCTCGCTGGTCGTTGCACCCAACTTAGCCTCTAAGCGGGCTGTCGCTTCCATTTCCTGCCCCCCCCCCGAAGTTGAGGTGTTTGATGAACCAGCCAGCGCCCCCCCTCCCATCGCCGACGCCTGCTGAAACCGGAAACGGCTTGTCAGGCCTGCGTGTCTGCGCCTTCGAAAGTCGGAAAGGTGCCGATTTACGGGCGTTGATCGAACGCATGGGCGGGACCGCGACGATCGCTCCGTCCATGCGCGAGATTCCTCTCACCGACAACCCCCTCGCGCTGGAGTTTGGAGAGCGGTTGCTGTCCGGCGGCATCGACATTGTGGTTTTTCTCACTGGGGTCGGGGCAAGGGCGCTCGCGGACGTCCTGCAGACCCGCTACGCACTCTCGGACGTCATTTCCGCTCTCAATCAGCGGGTGGTCGTCGTCCGCGGTCCCAAGCCGGCCGTTGTGCTGCGCGAGTGGAAAGTCAACATCGACATCCAGGTTCCCGAACCGAACACCTGGCGCGATCTGTTGCGAGCGGTGGAACAGGCCATTCCCCTCGCCGGCAAGCAGATTGCCGTCCAGGAATATGGCATTCCGAACGAAGAACTCTATGCGGGACTCCGCGCGCTCGGCGGAACCGTTCTCCCCGTGCCGGTCTATCGGTGGGAATTGCCCCTCGACACATCTCCGCTGCGAAATGCGGTCCGATCCACCATCGCCGGTGACTTTGACCTCCTGATGTTCACCAGCGCCCAGCAACTGCGGAACGTCCTCCAGATCGCGGGCGAGGAAGGTGGACGGGAAGCGTGGCTCGCCGCCGCACGGCGCTGTGTCGTTGTCAGCATCGGACCGACGGCGACCGAAACCCTGATCGCGGAGGGGCTCCCTCCCGATATCGAACCAGAGCATCCCAAGATGGGCCACATGGTCGTGGCGGCAGGCAAACAGGCCCGGGCGTTGATCAATGTGGCGAAGAACCGGGTGGTTTAGCCCGCAACAAGTCGGCTGGAGTCAGCCTCGTTCGTGGCCCCGAGCTCGTATTTGCCCCGGGATCAAATCGCCAGTGCGGAGATGCCTGCCACAACACCCGGAAATCACCCCGTTGGGCCTGCGAGTGTACGTTACGCGCCGACTTCGAAGGGTGGATGACGGGACTTGAACCCGCGACCCCCAGATCCACAAACAGGATCCCAATCGCTGGAAAACACCGTATTTTCCAGTGGATTTCTCCATCTGGATTCTACTACCCTTTCCACTACCCTGCAATAGTTCGCATTGCTTCCGGAGAATTCGGGGTAGTTCTGTCCGCGCGTTCTGCACGTCGATCCCGACAAAAGGCGACGCAACTATTCGCCGGGGGCCCATCCCAATTTCGACAGGCACTGATACAGCTTCCGCAGCTTACGTGCTTCTCGGTCGTCAATCCTCTGGTCGATTGAGAATTGCGACATGACACTCGCAAACGCTCGAACGTGGAGCAGGCGGATCTGTTCGGAATTCAGACCGCCGCGTTTCTGCTCAGCGAGTGCAACCGCTTGTTCATCATCGGTGATTTCCAAATCGGACAGTACACTTTTGAGGATGTCCCAGTATGCGGAAATCGAATGTCGTATCGGGTCGACGGGTGGCGATGATGTGAGACGAGAGACGAATTTTCGGAACCGTTCCAGTCCAAACTCGGACGGACCGGGAAACGGAAGACATGAGAAGCTGTCGACGAATTTGTAACTCTTCAGATTCGCAAGATCGGCGTAAGTCCGAACTCCACGGTTCGCGATCTCAGGAAGGTAGTCGACGAACAGTTGCCCCGCCGCCATTGCGTCGTTTGCAGCGACGTGTGACGCGGAAAAGTCGATTCCGCGTGCTTGACATGCCTTTTCGAGACTGCACCTCGGTCCAAGTCCCAGCATTGTTCGCAGGTACATCAGGCAAAAGTGCGGTGGGTAGTGATTCACGCCCGAATTAGCGAGTTCGAAATTCAGAAACTTGATGTCGAAGTAGACATTGAACGACGAAATCACGCACCCTCTCGTCGCGTCCAGGAGTTCGCCCGCGATCTCCTCAAAACGGGGGGCGTTGGCGACGTCCGCATCCGTGATTCCGTGAATATCGGTTGCCCCCATACGACGAGACGGATTTACGAGCGTGTCGAATACAATCCGTGGTTTTTGTCCGGGATCGATCCGAACAACCGACACTTCAACGACTCGGTCAAATCCCGGGGTAAGTCCTGTTGTCTCAAAGTCGATAACCGCAACCGGTGTTTCAGCGACTCTCAACGAATGAATTCCAGCCATGCCGCAAACTCCACAATTCAAAAGGTGAGAAGTCGTTCGCCGTCAACGCGGCGACATTCCGTAGAGACTAGATGTCCGATCCTCGGAACGCAACGAAGAAGCGCGGAACACTTCCGGCAGTTCGCCAGTCGATCCTCGGGGAGTCTCTTGGGGATTCCACCGCACCAGATTGTGGGCGTCCAGGTGGCCAGTACAGAGTCCAGGTCTGTCGGCTGTCGGCGTCAATCTGCGGCTTGCGACTGCTTCACCGGAACAGTTTGAGAATCGCGTCTTTGAAGAGCAGCGCCGCCACGAACAACACAATCGTAATTCCAAACGGGATAACCTTGTTCCCGCTACTCTGGCGGCTTCTGGTCTGCCTCGCGCGGAATTGTCCGGTCGGTGCGGTAGCGAGTATCTGGCGATGTTCCGGGGGTTGTGTTTGCGACCGGCGCGGCTTCGGATCCAACTCCCATTGATCGACGTCGATTTGTGCCGTCACTATCTCCCTGCCATCGTCCGCAGTGAATGATCCGACCGACCGATAACCGCAGGTGTACCGCATTCTGCCGCTGTCGATCTCAGGCGACCAGACCGCCGCCCAGTCTGCGGGAAGGTAGCCGATCTGACCGAATGGGCAAAAGACCGCGATCGCGTCCGGGTCGACCGGGTTGTGGGGGTCGCGGACCAGTTCCAATTCGACCTCGGGATGCCGCATCAACCGGCGCAAGATTGACTGTCGTGAACTGCCATCGGGGTTATCGTGAGTCATGCCAGCCAGTTGCACCCGCTCTTGTGACGAATGGAACCAGTGATTTGCAATTGTCTCGATCTCCCGCCACTTCCCGAGCTGACTTGGAACGCAACCAGCAACCGCGAATTCTATCGGGGGGATCGTCAGTCAATCTACCGTTGCCAACGACCATCTTGGCGGCGTGGCCCGCTCAGGGGATGCGTCTACGACGCCGTTAGCGAATTCACTGCTCGCGGTAGTAACCGCACGCTCGTGGGATGCAACAATTCCCGTTGTCGTGATCACGATCGGGGCTGGAGGGAAAAGATTGGTCGAAACTGGAAACCATTTCGACCAAATGATACCATTAGCTCCATTCGTTCCGAAGTGTCGCCGCCGAACCCAACGAAGAGACTCAAGAGGATGTCCGAAGTCAGATATCAAGTATTCATCAGTTCAACGTACAGCGACTTGAAAGACGAGCGAGTCGAGGTTCATGACGCAATCTTGGCGATGAAGCATTTTCCGGCAGGAATGGAAATGTTTCCCGCGTCGCACCTTGCCGCTTGGAATATCATCGAACGAGTCATTATTGACTCGGATTTCTACCTTTTAATCATCGGCGGACGATATGGGTCAACCGCTGAGGACGGAGTAAGTTACACAGAGCGAGAATACGATTTCGCGATCGCTCAAAACAAGCCGGTATTCGCGTTTTTGCATAAGTCGCCAGATTCAATCCCAATTGGACGATCTGAAAAAGACAAGACCGCCAGGGATCGGCTTAGCATCTTTCGCGAGAAGGTCGAGCGACACCATCATTGCAATTATTGGTCTAACGCCGCAGAACTCAAGGTGAAGGTAATCACGAGTTTGGCGACGGAGATTCCCAATATTTCAGCGATCGGATGGGTACGCGCAGACGGAATAGATAACAAAGCGTTGATGCAGCGTTTGGTTGTTCTCCAGGAACGGTACGATCGCCTAGAAGCGGAACGCGATGAATTGAAAAGACAACTCGATGCTTCCCCTAAAGAGCCGACTGAGCAGTATGTTCACGGAGAAGAATATGTAGAACTCACCTTTTCAATTTCTGCCCCTGCGATGACGTCGATCGACTTGGACAAAATCGACCCTGATCCCACTGACAGGATCGTCGCGGCTACCGTTACTCTCGATGACCTGTTCTTTAATATCGCAAAGGATCTCGTTTTTCCACGTGCGGAATCGCTGATTGCGTACGATATTGCAAAATTATTGTTCGAGAGTCATAGGAATAGCGGAGATTACAAAGACCCTGCCGACGACATCGGTCCGTATGTCATCTGCCCAACAGAGGAAACGACCCAAGATGTTCGGATACAGTTTATTGCGCTCGGGCTGATTGAGTGCACTCAGATTACACACCCAAGAACAATTAATGGCGTCCCCGAAGTCATAGACGCATGGAAGCTGACGACGGCAGGAACCAATAAGATGATACATCGTTTTGCGTTGAAGATTGATGATAGTGATGATTGATAAATGGTGATTGCCAGCAAAGCCTGGTCAGGCTACACATTACACTACCGCTGTCAGGTGGCAACGCCTAGGAATATTGTCGGAATGTCATAAGGCGAGTCATTAGACAAGCGAAAACACCCGGGCATGTGCTGCACCATACACCCGGGTGCGACGCCACCGCAGACCGATCAGGCGGCTTCCGACTGTCCAGCCGGTAGAGGCCGTTTGACAAACTTCTCCATGAAACTGCAAACGTTGCTCCCAAGAACCCAAGTCTTGCCCAATGCAGGAACGGGAATCGTTTTCAATTCCATCGACACCCATTTGTTCCACTGGGTTTCACTGACGCCAAGAATCTCACGCGCCGTCTCCACCAGATACAACGGTGCGCCACCTTCGATTGACTGGGGCTTGTGCGCTCCGCACGTTGGGCAGGGAGTCGCGGGGTCGCCTTGTTCGATTTGTCTGACATGGTTGAACCTCTCAGAATTGAATCAGGATGAATTGAACCCGACGCCGAACGCCGGGGAATGAACGAGACAGTGACTCAGGCAGGAATCCCGTCGATCGTGTCGGCCGCTTCCAGCAACCGCGACGCCAGCGCCCGCAGTTCCTGGGATGTGAATGTCCGCAAATCGTCATCGATTGTCGGCGTGCCAATGTCATCGTTCACCGCCGCGTGAATCACCGCCCGGGGATCAGCCGCAAGCTGTGCCACAGTCGGCAACGCGATCAACAGAACGCCACCCGTCGCATCCTCGATTTCTGTCACCACACTCGCCAGCGTCGCCCGCCGCTCAAGACGGTTGTCGCTGTCCACTCCGATTGCCGCGATACACTTCGTCATAACTCGACCTCCCATCAGAGAAACGAAAACCCCCGCTTTCCAACACGACGGGTCGAGTCGCCGGGCGCAGAATACGCCAACGTCAGAAAACGGGGGTCAGATTCGTTGAGAGTCGCTCAGTCTCGACCGACCAGCGCGACGACGAAACAAAGGGACGTTTCCGTGCTTGGAAAGTCAACTCACTTGGTGACCGGCGCAGGAAGCACAAACCGGTAGTCTCTCATGTCGAGAGCGTTCCCCAGAGATTCCAGGTCGTTCGGTCGCGGAAATCCATCGCCCCGCAACCATTTTTTGACCAGTTCCATACTGACCTCGGTTCCCCCCTCCACCAGCTTTGCATGTAAGTCTGCGGGGGTCATTCCACGGGCATCGATCAGTTTCCGCAGGTGAATCGCAAACCGGATTCCAACGTCCCGGGAATCAGGGTCGAGTTCTTTTCTCTTCCGTGGCGTCATGCCCAGAATCGATTGTGAGGGGCTGGAAATTCAGACGGGGATTGTGTCTCGGAATGGCTGTTCGTCGCGTCTACGGGCATCCTGGTGCGTCGTTTTTCCGACTGACGGGGCGAAATGCCACGAAAACGTAAGGCGGGTCGGGTTTTGTGCGGGTAAGTTTTCCCGTACAGAATTGACCAGTCGTTTTGTTCCGTTGAATTCAGCGGAACAGAATCGCCAGCGGGGGCAGGTCGGTTTGTGGTGGCAAATTTGCCACAACGAAATTCGCGACCCGCTCGCCCACCGGTGAAGGAAAGGGACAAACCACACCGGCAGGGGGCGGGAGGGAGACTACGGAACCAGCAGCGCCGCCGCCGCGTCGCGCTCTTGCTTCTCGGTCGCTGTCGCTTCGGCATCGAGTTCAACGGCTTCGGCTCGCAAGCGGGTGGCCTCGGAAGTCCACCGCACAACGCGCCCCAGTTCCGGTTCGAA